>NZ_CATXCO010000026.1:0-17585 GCF_958366745.1 uncultured Romboutsia sp. | reverse complement strand
TAAATACCCATGGCATAGTTTTTTTTTTTTTTTCATAATTTAATACTTCTGCTGATAATGGATCCTTTGGTTGTAATTCATCACTTTCATATCCTTTAAATGCTGGTATAAAATTAAAGTCATTTATTATCATTTCTTTACCTTCATCAGAAGTATATAGCCAATTTAAGAAATCTTTAGCTGCATCTTTTTCTGCATCTGATTCATCTTTATTTATAGACCAATACATTGGAACACCTACTGGTATAGAGTCTTCTTTAACTCCCTTAAGTGGCATTGGTAATATTCCTGAGTTAGCTGCTATATCAGCATTTACTCCTTCTATTCCTCCATATGCCCAGTTACCCATTTGAACCATAGCTACTTTACCAGTTGAGTATTTTTGCTCTATTTGCATAGCATAGTCAACAGAGTTTATAGATCCTTTTTTACCATCTGGCATAAATGCATAGTCAGCTTGTAAATCTAATAATTCTTTTAATTCTTTATTGTATATAAAGTTTAAGCTCTTAGCTTCATAGGCTTGCTTTCCACTTTCAAATTCATTTCCTAATGCAACATTTAGTAAGTGAAGTCCTGTTACCCATTTTTCTTTTCCTGGAACTGCAAATACTGCTTCAATCCCTAATTCATCTTTTTTAGAATCTAATGTCTTAACAGCATTTTCTAATGCTTCATAAGAAGTTATAGTTGCTGGGTCAATACCTGCTTTTTCAAATATTTCTTTGTTATATATAAATCCATATCCTTCTTGGTTAAAAGGCATACCAAATACACCTTCATCATTTGTTACTGAACCTAATGTACCATCAAATGCCTCATTAACCCAAGGTTGATCTGATAAGTCCTCTAATTTAGATGTCCAGTCTTCAACATCCTGTGGTCCACCAATATTAAATATAGTAGGTTCTTGACCTGATTGGAATTTAGATCTTAATGCAGCACCGTAGTCATTTCCCCCTCCTACAGTTTCTATATTTATATCTACATTAGGATTTTTCTCCTCATAAACTTTTGCTGCTTTTTCTAGTGCATCTTTAGCCTCTACTTTAAATTGGAATATATCTACTACAACCTTGTCTCCTGAAGCATTCCCTGAACTATCGCCTCCATTTGAGCTACTACATCCAACTACACTTGTACCTACTAATACTGTTACAGTTAATAAACTTAAGATTCTTTTTAATCCCATTTTTAATCCCCCTATTCTTTTCAGAGCAATCGATTGCACTGTTTATATTTTTATAGTAGCACAATATATATCATCTGTGCAATCGTTTTTCTAAAATATTTTAATTATATTTCAAAAGTGCTGTTGTCTATAAATTTTATATCTTTAGTTATATGCTTTAAATCTTTGACTAATGTGTTAAGAGTTATATCTTTTTTCTTAGCTTCAAGCATAACATCAAAATCCTTATTAACACTTTCTTTAGCCTTATATATAAACTCTAAAAACTTTTTTGCATCTATAAAATCTGCATGTTTTCTATCATTTTCAAATTCCCTAGGACTTGAAAAATGTATTTTAGGTGGTAGTTTTTCCTCTTCCCAAGTACTAAATACTTTTGGTAATAAGCTTTTAATATCTTCTTCACAGCTGTTACAATTATGATGATGTACATCAAGCACCATTGGTAATTTTGTCTGTTTACAAATCTTTAACACTTCTTCTGCATTAAAGGTTTTATCATCATTTTCAAGTATTAATCTATTAGTTATTCTCTGAGGAAATTTTTTTAAATTATATATAAATCTATCTGATGCAAGATCCTTTCCTCCTTTAGCACCACCTATGTGTATTACCATTTTTCCATCCTCATAATTCATAGCTTCAAATAAATCAACTTGCATATTAAGAGTTCTTAAAGTATTTTCAACTACACTTTCTTTATCACTATTTATAACATTAAATTGATCAGGATGAGCATCAACTCTTAAATTATTATCTTTTATCAACTTTCCGATATATTCTAAATCTTTTTTAAAATACTTTAAATAATCCCACATTACATCAGAGTGAGTTGCTAAAGGTATAAAATTTGATGTCATTCTATAAAAATGTATATTATTTTCTATATTATATCCAAGTATTTTTTCAAGTGCTTCTATATTAGAGTAAGTTACTTCTTTAAGTTTTTTTAATCTATTTTCTTCATCCATTTTTAAATATCGTGAGTATGTCAATGTAGATGATGATGTAACTTTATCTAAATTTAATGCTATTGCTACATATCCTAGTCTTATTCTCATTTTAGGTTCTCCTTATTGTTTAGTCATTAGTATTTTTAGTACTATCTAATATTCATATTCATGTGATTTTTTCTTCAATATTAAAAATTTTTATTTAAATAATATTTAGTAACTTTTTTTCATATATATGAACATGCTATATATTTAAACAATTTATATTAGGAGAAAAACTATGAAGAGAAAAAAATTAATACTGAATGCGTTTATTCTGACATTTGCAACAATGATGATAGGATTTGTAAGCACGTCATTTAGAGTATATCTATCTAATAAAATCGGTTCAGAAGGTATAGGACTTTATCAACTTATAATGAGCATACATGTAATGACAACTACTTTAGCTGTATCTGGAATTAGAGTAACAACTACTCGTCTTATAGCTGAAGAACTTGGAAGATCTAATATAAAAAATATTAAATCAATTTTAAGAAAATCAATACTATATAGTTTACTTTTTAGTACTACAACATTTTTACTTGTTTATAACTTTGCAGATATAATAGCTCTTAAATGGATAGGTGATTCTCGAGCTATAATACCTATAAAAATATTATCTTGCAGCCTACTATTTATAGGAATTAGTGCTTGCTTCCATGGTTATTTTTATGGAATGAGAAAAATAATAAAGAGTGTTTCCTCTGATATAGTTGAAGTTGGAACAATGATGATAATTATTATTTCATTTATGGGAATATGCTTACCTAAAGGCCTAAACTTTACTTGTGCTTTAATTGCCATTGGAACAAGTCTTGGTAATATAGCTTCTGCTATTTATTTTTGCATATTATTTTTATTTGAAAAAAAATCTGGATATAAAAGCGGATATAGTAGAAATAATAAATATAGTTTTTTTAAGATTTTCTCTATATCTTTCCCTATAGCATGTAGCTCTTATATCCAAACAGGACTTAAAACTATTGAAGATTTGTTAATACCAGATGCACTTAGAAGATATGGTTCTTCAACAGCTTCATCATTATCTATATTTGGTATGATAAAAGGAATGGCACTGCCTATTTTAAATTTTCCATCAATATTTTTAGCATCATTTTCAACTCTTATAATACCTGAAATTGCTGAAGCAAATGCACTTAATCAACATAAAAGAGTTATATATATAATATCTAAAGTATTTAAATTTACATTATTAATTGCCGTATTTGCATCCGGATTATTTATGATATTCTCTAATGAATTAGGATTAGCAATATATAATGATACTCAAGTTGGATTAATTATGAAAATATTAGCCCCTCTTATACCATTTATGTATTTAGACAGAATAGTTGATGGAAGCTTAAATGCTCTAGATTATCAAATGAGTACATTAAAGTTTAACTTAATTGATATGACTGTAAGAATATTTTTAATACTATACTTGATACCTAAAAAGGGTATAGAAGGATTTATTATAGTTTTATTTGTAGGAACCCTTCTTAACGCTTCTTTAAGTATACATAAGTTATTAAAGGTTACTAATATACAATTTAAACTATTAGATTGGATTATAAAACCTGGATTTTGTATAACTCTTGCTGGATACTGTATAAAATATGGTCTAGCTTACATTAATTTAAATTTACATATTTCTATTCAAATAGTATTAACTATATCATTATATTTTGTTTTACTTATATTATCTAAATGTATAACTAGAGAAGATATATCCTGGTTTATTGAAGATTTTAAGGCTGAACCAATATGTGTAGAATGGAATGATTTAAGTATATATAAAAGACTTTAAAATTCGCTATGCTTAAACAAAATATTGGTAAATCACTTCTTCCACATCCGTTATTTAAAATATATAAATAATTAAGGCTACCAAATTGGTAGCCCTAATTATTATCTATATTTTTAAGTAATTTAACTATACTATTTAATGTAATATTTAATTGTTTTTCTTCACTTATTAATGCATCATAGTCGCCTTTTTGCTTTCCGTAATCACCAAACTGAGCATGATTTGCACCTTCTATTTCTACATAAGTTGTATCTTCTGGTAATTTATCTTTTGATTCGATAAGATTTTCAAATTTTATAACTCCATCCTTACTTCCCCATATAGAAACTACTTCTTTTCTTAATTGTTTAAGATCATCATTTGATGGATATGATGCAAGAAGTACTACTCCATCTACATTTTTATTCTTTGCTGCAAATCTAGATGCAACAACACCTCCTAATGAATGACCTCCTACAACCCAAGATTTTATATGATCGTGTTCTTTTATAACTTTCTCAGCTTTGTTAGGAGCTAGCATAGCAAAGTTTAAAGGCATATCAAGTATAATTACTTCATATCCATTTTCTGCTATTGCCTTACATAGTGGTGCATATGCTTTTGCATCTACTTTCGCTCCAGGGTATAATATAAATCCTTTAGTTGCCTCTTTTCCTTTTGGAGTAAAAGTTATATTTCCATCTACAGTTACTTCTACCTTATTATCACTAACTAATGAATCTAGTGCTAGTTGTCCTGGTTTATAAGATGTTCCTATCCAATTAATAATCCCTACTAAAAAAACTATAACTAATATACTTAAGCCAATTTTTATATTTTTTTTGATTCTATATTCTTTATGTTTAATTATTTCTTCATTTTCATCATCTTCATCTTTCAATAGAGGCCTTTGAAGTTCCATAGTTATACTAAACGTATCCTCTAAGTTAGTGTGTTTTTTCTCTACTTTTTCTGCCATACTCTCCCTCCATAAATCTAAAATACTATATTATAGTTTACCATACATAAAAATTTTTTTCATTAAAATTAAGTTTCAAATTCATTACAAAAAGCTATGTACAAATTTTGTACATAGCTTTTTTCTTTAGTTAAATTTAATTATTTTCTTATAAGATAAATTATAATTTAATTCCACAGCAAGCACAGTAAACAGAATCTTCTTCATTTAATGAATTACATCTTGTACATTCAATTAAATAATTATCTTCTATTTCTACTTTCTTGCCACAAGATCCACAAAAATTATTTTCAGAGTTTAGTATGCTTCCACACTCACATACTAGATCTTTTGATTTTTCTTCTAATTTTTTTATTCTTAGATTATTATTATATATTAACTTATCTATCTCTAAAATTTCATTACATATATTATCAAAGCTATCGTCTATTATTATTTCATTTCTTATTTTTTCATATGTCATTATACCCATATCTAATAATAAATTAGCCTTTTTTATTTGTGCATTTTCTATTTCCATATATATATCATTTTTTTCATTTTCTATTTTATTTCTTGAAAACTTATTACTTATATTTTGCATATTAACATACTCTCCATTTCTGATTATTCAAAATCACTTAATGTATATCCTATTTTTAGTATTATATAGCTATATATAAAAGATATTATCAATGCAGTAAATATACCTGATCCCATAAATATATTACCTAGATAACTGTTCATTTGTAGTAAAGGCATATTTCCTCCTACATATATAACACTAAATGATGATAAGATTGTAATGATTATAGAATAACAAATACTAAAAATTAACACTATGTTAGATGAGCTATTTTTAAATTTCTTTCTTAAATTATATCCTGTAAGTATAAGCACTAATAATGATAAAAATATTATAGATATAAGCATTAACTTTGTATCAAATAATAAGTCTCCATTTATTATACTTAAAATTGATAATTTATTGCTGCCTATTGTTGTAGGTACAATATTTGCAAATGCTAGTATATATGATGCTAGCTGACTAAGTATAAAAGTAGTATTTCTACTGTAATTATATAATCCAAGTTCATATAAATAACTATTATCAACTATAGAAATACCTAAAAGAATTACAAATACTGCTATATATAAAATTAATATAGTATTTATAGCTTTCTTAAGTATATCTAAGTAAATATTTTGTCCAAAGTATTTTTTCTTATATCCTATTAAATACGTAGATATAAATCCTAAAATAAATCCATTTAAAAATAATTCTAGTATATTATATCTATATGAAACTGCTAGTCCATAATTAATCATTTGCGAAATGCTAGATGATGTAGATGAAAATATACTTATTATTACTAGCATAAGTCCATATGTAGCACCAACACCTACTGAATTATGTAAAATATCTTGAGCCTTTTTATTTTTTATAAATATTACACTAGATAGTAAAAGTGCAAATAAAGGAATTAACCCAATTAATAACACTCCTAGATGTATACTAACACTTCCTGAATTCATCATTGTTGACGCATTTAAATTTATAGTACCTAAATTTATCCCAAGTATTATATGTAGTGGATTTATAAAGTTTATTAATTCTCCAAGATTGAAGCTCATTAATAATTTTAATCCTAAAGAGATTAAGAATAATATTGCAACTGAAGTTACAGATGTTAATAATATAGGCTTTATATCTCCCTTAAAAGCCTTTATAATTTTTCCTTTTTTTGAAGTCTCTACTTCATCTAAAGATTTCCCACAAGATTTACAATATAGGCCTTCATTATTTTCAGTTTCACAATGACCACATACTGATTTTTGTTTTAATGTTATTTTATCTCTTAAAATATCTTGTGCATTTTTTCCATCCTCTGTAGAATAATTTAAATATGTTTTATTCTTATTATCCAATTTTTTCATCTTCCGTCCTTTCCTGTATTCATATAAATAAATTATATATTAATACCTAAAACTTATCTATAGTATAAGTATTCCATTGAAAAAATTTCACATAAAATTCATTTTTCCCATCTAAAATATCCTATATCTTCATATTAATTTCTAATACCAGACTTAAAGTATTAAAATATACCACTACAATATATATAAATAAAGGTTATAAACTATAGAATTTATATCTATAATTTATAACCTTTATTATTTATTCCCATTTATTTAATATATTTTTCATAAAGCTTTTTATATCTATATCATATACATTCTTTAACTTATCATCATTAAGTACTTCCATAGATGTTCCTTCAGATACAATATTACCATTATCTAACATAATAACTTTATCAGCAAAATAGTGAACTAAATTTAAATCATGTAAAACGCCTATAACAATTTTTTTATTAGTTTTAGCCCATGTTTTTACATGTTCTAATAATTCTACTTGATATTTAAAATCTAGATGATTAGTTGGTTCATCAAGAAGTATTATATCTGGATTTTGAGCAAACAATTTAGCTAAAAATACTCTTTGTATTTGACCTCCAGATAATTCTGTTATCATTTTATCTCTGTACTCCGTTAACCCTACTTTTTCTATGCTATCTAGAATTATTTTCACATCTTCCTTAGATAATGAGCTAAAAGCTCCTTTTAAGTATGGGTATCTACCAAGAGATACAGTTTCATAAACAGTATAAGGAAAATGAATCTCTGACAATTGACTCATTAAACCTACTTTTTGTGCAAAACTTTTTCTTTCATATTTATTAGAATCTACACCATCAAATTTTATTGTGCCTCTATATTCTATTAAATTTGCAATGGATTTTAATAATGTACTTTTACCACAACCATTAGGGCCTATTATAAATAAAATCTCACCTTTATCTACCTGTAAGTTTACGTTTTTTATTATATCTACACCATTATAACCACTATAAAGTTCCTTTATTTTTAACATACCATCACCTTTTATTTTTAAAATAGATATATGCAAAGAATGGAGCTCCAATTAATGCTGTTACCGCACCTACTGGAAGTTCTGATGGTACAACTACAGTTCTAGCAATCAAGTCTGATATTACCATTAAACATCCTCCAAATACAAAGGACATTGGTATTACGTATTTATGTTTCGATCCAAATACGCGTCTAACAACATGAGGTGCAATTAAATCTATAAATCCTATAGTTCCACTTAAAGATATTGCCCCACCCGTTAGTATTGCAGAAAAAATAAAAAGATTTCGTTTTATTTTTGATACATCTACACCTGTTGCTTTTGCTTGCTCTTCTCCAAATGTCATTATATCCATTTCTCTAGTAAATCTTATTACGCCTAACATACCGATTATGAGAAATGGAAGTATGAGCTGTACATAACTCCATCCCTTCATAGAAAAAGTTCCCATCTGCCAAAGAGTTATACTTTTCATATCTTCTGAAAATAATGCGGTAAGCGTTGTAAGTATTGCATTTACAAACAATGAAAATACCATTCCCGATAATATAATTGTATTATTTGACATAGTCCTATCTATTGTAGAAGAAAAAACTATAACTATATATACTGTTGCTAAACCAAATAAAAAGCCTACTAATGGAAGTGTAAAACTTCCAATTATAGGCATAGATATTCCAGTTACTATAATTAATCCTGCACCTAGAGATGCCCCTGATGATACCCCTAGAGTATATGGTGATGCTAGTTGGTTTTTCAAAATAGATTGAACCACTGCACCACTTGTAGCTAAGCATCCTCCAACAAAAAATGCAAGCAATACTCTAGGTAATCTCAGTTTCCAAACAATACCAACATTTTTAATCTCTAATCCATCTCTTAGTGGAATATTTAATATTTTATTTGATAGTATTGATAATGTATCTAAAAAATTAATATTGGAACTTCCTACGGAAATTCCAATACATATTATTATTAAAGCTAATAAAACACTAATTATTACCTTATGTTTATTTTTCATAATGTTCTGGATATACAGCCTTAGCCATTTGTTCTAAAGCTTTAATTACATTTTGAGATGGACGTGAAGATGCATTTTGATCTACTAAATAAACTTCATTATTTTTTATTGCATTTATATTTTCCCAAGCATCTCTAGATTTTATTTCCTCTGTAGGATTCTCCATATATCCTGCATTAGTTATTATTACATCTGGATTTGCATCTATTATAGCTTCAGCTGTTGGAGATATCCATCCTTCTTCATTTTCAAATATATTTTTTGCTCCAATTATTTCTATCATTTCATTTAAGAAAGTAGATTTCCCAAAACTAGATAAATATGGTGCTGGTGATATTTCAAAATATACTGATTTTTTATCAGTTATTGTATCACCTATAGCTTTTATTTCTTCTACTTGTGCTTTCATATCATCTACTATTTCTTTACCTTTTGACCTTTCATTTACAACATCAGCAATAAACTCTATATCTTTGTATATTCCATCTATACTGTCACTACTCGGTATGTAAACTACTGGTATACCTGCTTCACTTATTGCTTTAAACGGATCTTCTACAGAACCAGTTTTGTTGTGTCCTGATGCTATAACAATATCTGGTTCTAAACCTATTATAGTTTCTGCATCTGGATTTAAAAAATCTATTTGTGGTAATTCTGTATTTATACCTTCTATATCAGTAGAATATTTATCTATAGCTACTAGTTTATCTCCTAAACCTAATGCCATTAATACTTCTGTATTTGAAGGAGCTGTAGATATTATTTTTTCTATTTTGGTCGGTATATTTACCTCTGTACCCTCTCTATCTGTAACCATTCTATCTGTTTGAGAACTACATCCTGATAGTACAAATATTGATAATGTCATAATTAATGCTAATATTTTTTTCATTTCAACCTCCTATAATCTTTTATTGTTACTATAACATATAGTTAAGTATAAATTTTATTATATGTACCATGTATACACTATGAAATAACATTATATCAAAAAAGTATCATGATTGCATCATAATTACATTAAAATTAAGTTAAGAAAATATATACTTATGAGATTATATAGAGATAAATGGCATTATAATTTTTATCATATCTACAAATATTAGAACAAAATGGTATGTTCATTTTTAATTATACACTAATATCATATATATTTGGATTAATAGTCAATAAATCTAGATTAATAGCAGGATGGATATTTACTATAATGTATGCTGTTATAGATTCTTATGGATTATTATATTCAGCTAGTTCAATAATAAATTTGAATAATAGTATGTGTGAAACTAAACAAGTAGCTTAAGCTATAAAATAATATATATTTAAACTTATATTTTAATAAAGCTAGTAAGTACTAATAACTATAGATATTAGTATTTACTAGCTTTTTTTATATTACATATTTAAATACAGCAAAAAAATGAGCTAAACTTCCTAACAAAATAAAAATATGAAATATTTCATGAAATCCTAAATTTTTAAACTTAAGAGCTCTAGGCTTAAGTCCATATATAACTGCACCTATAGTATAGAGTATCCCTCCTAATACTAATAAAGCTATTCCTCCTAATGCTATAGAATTATAAAGCGGAACTATTATAAATATAGATATCCAACCCATTCCTATATAAATACTTGTCGATATCCATCTAGGGCAGTTAAACCAAATCATTTTAAATAATACTCCGCATATAGCTATAGTGGATATTACACTAAATGTTATCCATCCTATAATACCTTTTAATCCAATCAAGCAAAATGGAGTATAAGAACCTGCTATAAGAATAAAAATCATAGAATGATCTATTTTTCTTAAAAAAGCAATTACATTATCAGACGATACTACTAAGTGATATGTTGCAGATGCAGAGTAAAGTAATATTAAACTAATCCCAAATATAATAACTGCAGCTATATTTATAATATTAGGACTAGTTAGTGTTGTCTTTATAACTAATGCCAAGAGACCTATAAAAGAAAGAATTGCACCACCTAAATGGGTAAATCCATTTATAGGCTCCCTAATATATGCTTTCATAAATTTCCCCCTATAAACTTTTTCACCAACAATTTATTCAGTCAACCG
Source organism: uncultured Romboutsia sp. (assembly GCF_958366745.1). Taxonomy (NCBI): domain Bacteria; kingdom Bacillati; phylum Bacillota; class Clostridia; order Peptostreptococcales; family Peptostreptococcaceae; genus Romboutsia; species uncultured Romboutsia sp. Next base: position 6,606 of record NZ_CATXCO010000026.1, on the reverse strand, counting down.
ACCGATTTTATTAATATTGTATATTTATTTAAGGTAAAAGTCAATATAATATAAAATCGTATTGATGTTCATTTCACTTAATTTATAATAAAAAACACATTGAGTATTTCATCAATGTGTTTTTATTTAAAAGTAAATCTTCTATTAATAGAATTACTTCTGTAAATCTATTTAATTATTAGAATTCAGCATTTTTAGGAGTTCTTGGGAATGGTATAACGTCTCTTATGTTTTGCATTCCTGTTAAGTACATTAACATTCTTTCAAATCCTAAACCGAAACCAGAATGTGTAGCAGTACCGAACTTTCTAAGTTCTAAATACCACCAGTAATCTTCTTCATTTAATCCTAATTCTTTTATTCTATCTAATAATACATCGTATCTTTCTTCTCTTTGAGATCCACCTATTATTTCTCCTATACCAGGAACTAATAAGTCTGTAGCTCTAACAGTTTTTCCATCTGGATTTAATCTCATATAGAAAGCTTTTATATCTTTTGGATAATCAGTTACGAAAACTGGCCCTTTTATTATTTCTTCTGTTAAGTATCTTTCGTGCTCAGTTTGTAAGTCACATCCCCACTCAACTGGGAACTCAAACTTGTGTCCTGATTTTTGTAATAATTCTATAGCTTCTGTATATGGTAATCTCTTGAATTCAGAGTTTACAACACTTGTTAATCTTTCTATTAATCCTTTGTCAACAAAGTTGTTGAAGAATTCCATTTCTTCTGTGGCATTTTCCATTACATAGTTTATGATGTATTTTATCATATCTTCAGCTAATTCCATGTTGTCTTCTAAGTCTGCGAAAGCTATTTCTGGCTCTACCATCCAGAACTCAGATGCATGTTTAACTGTGTTAGAGTTTTCTGCTCTAAATGTTGGTCCAAATGTATAAACATTTCTAAATGCAAGTGCCATTATTTCAGCATTTAACTGACCACTAACTGTTAAGTTAGCTTCTTTTCCAAAGAAGTCTTTAGAATAATCTACATGTCCTTCTTCTGTTTTAGGTATATTGTTTAAATCCATAGTAGTTAATCTAAACATTTCCCCTGCACCTTCACAGTCACTTCCTGTTATTATTGGAGAGTGAGAATATACGAAGTTTCTATCTTGGAAGAACTTATGTATAGCATAAGCTGTTAAACTTCTTACTCTAAATACAGCAGAGAAAGTATTACTTCTTGGTCTTAAGTGAGCTATTGTTCTTAAGTACTCTAATGTATGTCTTTTCTTTTGTAATGGGTATGAGCTATCTGACTCACCTTCTAATATTATGTTAGTTGCTTGTATTTCAACTGGTTGCTTAGCACCTTCTGTACATACTAATTCCCCTTCAACAAGTATTGATGAACTTATTGGAAGTTTAGTTATCTCTTTGAAGTTTTCTAATTTTTCATCAGATAAAACTATTTGCATATTTTTGAAGAAACTTCCGTCATTTAATTCTACGAATCCGAAGTTTTTAGAAGCTCTAGATGTTCTTATCCATCCAGCTACTTTTACAGTTTTTCCTATGTATTCTTCTTTGTTTCTGTATAATTCTTTGATTGTTACAAATTGTTTTTGCATATTATTTTCCTCCTTTTGTTATTTTAATTTATATAATTTGATAATTTTTATATGGAAATTCGATTCATACTTTTTACTAATAATACTTAAAATGTATATAAGCTAAAGTATTACTAACTTTTTTGTATAAAAAAAGCCCTTCATCCCATATAACACAAAGGGACGAAAGACTGTTACTCTCGCGGTACCACCCTAATTGCCAATAAAAATTGACCTCTTAGTAAGCATTGCTTATAGTCTATAACGGGACCTCCCGTCTAAGCCTACTCTCTTGTGATTTCGGTTAGAGGCTCCAAGATGTTCTTCAGTATAATCTTCGTATTAGGCTCACACCTTCCCTAACTCGCTGTGACTACATAATATACTTACTCTTCTTTTCATAGCCTTTATTTTAATATTATTTCAATTATTAAAAATATTATACCAACTTGCAAATTTTAAGTCAACATGTTGTTTAAAAAACATATTATCTATTAATACTCCCATATAGGAGGTGATTTTTTGAAATATTTTTTATTATTTCTTATTATATTATCATTTATTGGTCCAGCTGTAGATGACAATAAATCTACAGGTGATGTTATAACGGATAGTATCTATAACTATATAACTTGTCTAGATAATACTGCTAATTATTTAGTTGATAATGTGTCCTTCTTTTCTAATATATCAGAAAAATTATATAAGGCTTCTTACGACTCTATAATGAAAAATAGAGTATTTCAATCACATCTAGTACAATCTGGCGAAACTTTAGATTCTATAATCCAATTGTATAATAATGATATTGATGATATAGAAACTTTTAGAAAGGTAGTATACAAAGAAAACCAAGATATAGTATCAAGCTCATATGATGTTAAAGCTGGTGAATATATACTTGTTCCTAGTGATAGATAAGTTAATGCCTCAAATAATATAAATCATTTGAGGCATTATATTTGTAATATATTGATTGTAAAACTCCTTAAAAGTTATCTTTTACTTATGCTTTAAATATTGTATTTCCTTCTTTTATAGTTTCTAGAACTTTTATAGTTTCTATCTCTTCTTTATCTATTGATAATATATCTTTATCAAGTATTACTAAATCCGCAAGCTTTCCTTCTTCTATAGAACCCTTTGTATCTTCTTCAAAGTATTGATAAGCTCCATTTATAGTAACTGCTTTTATAGCTTCCATTACCGGTATTCTTTGGTGTTCTCCTAGTACTCTACCAGATTCAGTTTTTCTATTAACTGCATTGTGTATAGCTAATATTTGATTAGGCATTTTTACTGGTGGGTCTTGATGTAAAGTGAATTTTATTCCTTTTTCTAAAGCCCATCCTATTGGAGATATATTTTGTGCTCTTTCCGGTCCAAATACTTGATCGTGGTGTAAATCCCCCCAGAATCTAACATGATCACAGAAGAATGTTGGTACAGCACCTAAAGCTTTTACTCTATCTAATTGATCATATCTTAAAGCTTGGCAGTGAACCATAACTGGTCTTAATTCTGTTCCATGACCTGTTATTTCAACAGCTTTTTCGTAACATCTTAAGAATTGCTCACAAGCTTCATCTCCGTTAACGTGTACATTAACTTGAACATTCATATTTATACAATCAACAAAGTATTGAGTTACAACTTCATCAGTTTGTGTTCCATATCCACAGTAATCTTTTGATTGTCCTTGAGGTACTTTGTAGTATGGTTTACTTAACCAGGCAGTAAATCCTTGTGGAGAACCATCTAACCAAGTTTTAGCTCCACCTAACTTGTAGTGATTAAAGTATTCTCTCTTTGGAGTACCCTCATCTTTCATTAAGTTTTTAGTTGATGGTTGAGTAGCAAGTCCTACTACATCTATTATTAACATATTATTTTGAGCACAAGCTCCTAATATGTGGTTATATCCATTAGCTTCTTCTACTGACGCATCTTGAGTTGTTGTTATCCCTAATGATGCATATATCTTTTGAGCTTTTACCATAGCTTTTAAGATTTCTTCAAATCCTGGTGCTTTTACAATCTTTTTCTTTTCACTATCTAATATAGCATTTTCCTCTAATACACCATTTGGCTCTTTAGAGTCAGGAGATACTGTTCTTACAACTCCACCTTCTGGAACTTCATAATCTTCTCCTACATATCCGTATAACTCTAATGCTTTAGAGTTTACAGCTGCTAAATGACCTGATGCATGAGATACTGATATAGGTATCTCTGTACTTACTTTATCTAAATCAAATTTAGTTGGATGTTCTCCATCTTCAAATTTAGTATTATCATATCCAAATCCTATTAACCAATTATCGCCACTTGGTGGATCATTTTTTAATGATTCTTCTAATCTAGCTAATAATTCTTCTTTAGACGTTACATCTCCTAATGTAACTATCATTAAAGTTTGTGCAACAGGAACTATGTGACCATGTGGATCTATAAATCCAGGAAGCATAGTTTTACCTTCTAAATCTATAACCTCAGTATCATTATCTTTTAAAGAAAGTATTTCTTCATTAGTTCCTACTTTTATAATTTTACCATCTTCGATAGCAACTGCTTGTACTACTTCTTCTTTGTTATTAACAGTTATCACATTACCATTAAAATAAAGTTTTTTAGTCATTTGGAATCATCTCCATTCAAATTAATAATTTTTTATAATTTAATACCTAAATCTTTTAAGATTAAATTTTTCCATTTTATTATGCAACAGTTTTCTTTATTAAGCAACAATCTTCTCTTTTTTATTACTTAACTTATAAACTTCCCAATGCTTAAATGTAAATATTGCTAATGCAGATACATTTATTCCAGAAAGCACAAATAATAATAAGTCAACTGCTTCAAACACAACATTTGCTCCAAATACAGCTAATGTTCCTGCAGATATTATTAAAACTAAGTATATTGCTATATTCTTATTTGCAGAATTATTTTTAAATAATTTTGTCGTATAGTAGAAAGATCCAAGTATAGTAGTTAAAGCTGATAATACTGTAAATGTACTTAATACTACTAATCCAAATATTCCAACTACATGTTCTGCAGTATTAAAGTATCCACCTAATCTAGTTACTGTATCAGCTGCAGTTCCATCAGTATTTAATAATGCTAAAGTTCCAACTTCTACTCCATAAGAAGCTATGTATGATGTTACAACTATAGAAACAAATATTGTTACTGCTGTTGGTATTAAAGATATCATTGCTGCTTCTCTTGGCTTTGAATCTGATTCTTGAGCTGCCATTGCAAGTGCTCCAAGGCCAGTTTCTGCTATTTGTATAACTTTTTGCATACCTAATATAAACCCTAATGGTACACCCATCATAGCATTTACTGGGTTTTTCATTCCTTCTATCATACCTTGGAAGAATGTTGGTATGTAATCATAAGTCTTAACAACAAATATTGTAAAGAATATGAAGTATCCTGCTACAGCTGTACCTATCATATAAGTCATATCACCCATAAATAATTCATGTTTTTTAGATAAAACTAAAGCTCCAACTACTAATATAACTGGAATAACTATGAATAAATATCTTTGAACTAATGATAGCTCTATTCCAAACTTATTGTTTAGTATAGTTGCTGCAACTGAGTCTATTCCACTAAATTGGAATCCACCAAATCCAAATACTGCTAAAGCTACGAAACATACTGCATATAAAATACCTAATTTAGGATTTATTAAATCTCCTATATATTCTTTTGGTGTTTTCCCCATTATTTTAGAGTTTAATGTTTCTGAGTAAGAAACTGGAAGCATTATTAATGAACCTATTAAAGCCCATATAGCCATAGCTTCTATATTTGCTTGTCCATTTGCTGATAGTTTTGATAATGCTCCTAAAACTCCTATTATAGCTCCTGTCCCTATCATGGCTCCTAATGATATAGAAGCTGGACCTATAACATTTTTTATATTTAATTTTGCTGGCTCTGTAGCCTTTTTCTGTATTATAACAATCGACCTGACAGCCATTATGGCTCCAACCACTAATATAAATGGTAAGAATACTGGCCATATTGCATCAGATACTTTTGTTATTAAATGTTCTACTTGTAATAATATATCGTGCATATCCGCTCTCCTTTTCTGAAAAGTTTTATATTTAGCGTGGTATAAGATTATCAATTTTTTATAACTTAAGTCAATGTATCATTTTCCTAGTTTTTTCTATTTTTCAACAAATTCTATTTTTCTTGAAAAATTCACTATTTAACTATATTATTCCAATTTTAAACTTTCATTTATAACTTTTGCACATGTTAGTATTTTTTCAATTCTCTCTAATATCTCGATTTTATTGCTTACTACTATCTCACTCTGTTTATTCCAAAGTATCTTAAAGAACTCATCACATATATGCTTAAACTCACTATCTTTTATAATTGCATAATCATTATGATCTTTTCTAGGGTTAATACTCATAATTTTTAAAGTTTTCGATAAGTATATTGAAGGATTTTGAGTATCTTTAAATACTTCTACGAAGTCTCCATCTATTAATTTAATTTCAACATTATCATATTCTTCTATTATCTTTTTAATATAATTTATATGTCTTTCTCTTTGTTCAAAAGTTAACTTTACAGGTATGTTAAAAAAGTTAAGTTCCCCTACTGAAATATACTTACTTATATTTAATTCATAAATGAGTACCTTTAACTTAGACTTATATATAACATTTTGTAAGAGCATATTTATTTTTTTTAATTCATCTAAAACCTCTTTATCATCTCCAAATATAGACTCTGCTATTTCTTCAAATAAATCATATGGCATAAAAAGTTCATTTATATGACCTATTAACCACCTTAAATCTTGGCCCATAATATACTGAAGATATGTTCTTTTTCTTATAATATCTAATGATGACTTTATCTCAAGTATAGGTTTTGCCTGATTTTTTAATATATCTTCTAAACTATAATAAATTTCATCCACTATATGCTTATCTTTTGACATATTTGTAAATAAACATTGTCTGTCTTTTGTATATACTGCAGCATGAAATATCCTATCCTTC
>NZ_CATXCO010000025.1:0-18675 GCF_958366745.1 uncultured Romboutsia sp. | reverse complement strand
GTTCTACTATAAAACCTCTATCAGTTTATACTCCAGCTATAGATACTTTAAAAATAACTCAATCTACAGCTGTAAGTGATGCTAAGGGTGGATATAAGTTTAAAGATAATAATAGATGGAATCCTAACACTACTACAAGTGGTTCAGGTTCTATGAGTTTACGTAAAGCTTTAGCGTATTCTTCTAATACAATTGCTGCTAAAACTGCTGAAATGTTAGGTAGCACTTATGAAGAATGTGTAGATATAATGATTGACTATTTAAGAAACTTTGGTATAACAACTCTGCAATCAGATTCAAAAGATAGATCATTTGCATCTTTAACTCTTGGAGGTATGTCTCAAGGTGTTTCTCCACTTGAAATGGCTGCAGCTTATGGTACTTTAGCTAATGGAGGTACTTATATTGAACCAACAATATTTACTACAATATCTAGTTATGATGGTCAACTTATAGTAAAAAATACACCAGAAGAACATAAAGTTGTAGATTCTGAAGTAGCTTATATATTAACTGATATGTTACAAGCAGTTGTTACAGAAGGTACTGGAGGAAGAGCAGCCTTATCAAATGGTATGCCTGTTGCTGGTAAAACAGGTACAACTAATAAGTCTTTAGATGCTTGGTTTGTAGGATATACTCCTTACTACGTTGGTGCCACTTATATTGGAGATGATGCTGGTAGAAAAGATACAAATGGTAATACAATTTCTAGAAAAAGTATTTCTGGTGGTAGTTCATCTGCAGCGAAGTTATGGTCTACAGTAATGAATAAAATACACAAGAATTTAACTAAAACTGATTTTAAAGTACCTAAAAATATATACTTTGCAAAAATAAACTTAATAGATGGTGGAAGATCTTCTTCTGGTTCTAATGCTGCTTTTATAAAAGGTACAGGACCAAGTAGATATACTTCTCAATCAACTAAGCCATCAAAAACTGAGAATAATAATTCACAAACAGAAAACACAACACCAGAAACTCCGGCTACACCGGAAACTCCGACTACACCGGAGACTCCAACTACACCGGAAACTCCGACTACACCGGAGACTCCAACTACACCAGTAAATCCAACTACACCAGTAAATCCAACTACACCTGAAGCTCCGGCTACACCGGAAGCTCCAGTTCAATAAAATTAAATATAAAAATGGGCAACTTATATTTTAAGCTTGCCCATTTTTTATTACTTAAAATGTATAAAGTTTATATATTATCTTTCATCAAGGCTTTGCCTTTGGAGTAAATACTACTGCCATAGTATATCCAAAGAATATAGCTGCTGCTATCCCTCCTGCACCAGCTACTGTTCCTCCTGTAAAAACACCCAATAGTCCATCTTTAGCTATTGCTGTTTTTACTCCATTAGCCAATAAATATCCAAATCCTATTATAGGTACAGTTGCACCTGCCCTTCCAAAATTAACAATATGTTCATAAATACCTAAGAAAGTTAAAATTACACCACTTGTAACATAAGTAACCATTACATAAGGTGTTTGCACTTTAAAGTAATCCATCATTATTTGTGCAATTAGGCAAATAATGCCTCCTACAAAAAATACCTTTACATAATCTAATAGCACTTTAATTCACTCCTAATCATTTTCAATAACTACTGCATGTGCAACACATGGTATTGTTTGTTTTTGTAGTGTACTAGTTGGAGATAGTAATGCTCCTGTAGATACTAACATTACCTTATTAAATTCTTTTTTTAATAACTTCTGATATATATATCCAGCAAATACAGTAGCAGAACAACCACATCCACTGCCTCCACAATGAACATCTTGTTCTTCTAAATTAAATATTTTTAAACCACAATCTGTATATACATTTGATATATCAATACCTTTTTTCTTTAAAAAGTCTTCTGTTATCTGTTTTCCTATTTTACCCAAATCCCCTGTTATAATCAAATCAAAACTATTTGGGTCATCCTTAGTATCATTAAAATAAGAATATATTGTATCTACAGCTGCTGGTGCCATAGCTGGTCCCATATTATTTCCATCATCGATTCCTTCATCTATTACCTTTCCAACTGTTACATACTTAACTTTTGGACCTTCTTTATTTGGAGCAATTAATACTGATCCTGCACCTGTTACAGTCCATTGTGCTGTCATAGGTTTTTGATTTCCTAATTCTAGTGGAAATCTAAATTGTCTTTCTGCTGTACAATAATGACTTGATGCACCTGATAAAATTAAATCTGCAAATCCTCCATCAATAAGCATTGCACTTAAGCACATTCCTTCTGCCATAGTTGAACAAGCTCCATATATACCAAAAAAAGGTATACCTAACTCTCTAGCTGCAAAAGATGATGGAACAATTTGATTTATTAGATCGCCACCAATAAGATAGTTTATATCCTCTAGTTTTTTACCAGCTTTTTGTGCTGCCATGTGCATAGCAGTTTGAACCATTTTGCTTTCTGCTAATTCCCATGATTTTTCTCCATATAAATCATCTTGTAAGATAAGATTAAAGTATTCTTTCAAAGGTCCTTGTCCTTCTTTAGGGCCTACTACAGATGCTGCTGATATTATAGTCGGGTTATTTTGTAACTTTACAGTTCTTTTTCCTACTCTCTTATTTGCCATATTTTCATCTCCTTATTTTATAAGAGTAAAAATATAATAGATAAATCCACATATAATAGATGATCCTATTCCATATACTAATACTGGTCCTGCAATTTTAAATAAATTAGCTCCAACACCTAAAACAAATCCTTCTCTTTTATACTCCATTGCTGGAGATACTATAGAGTTAGCAAATCCTGTTATAGGTATTATTGATCCAGCACCTGCTCTCTTACCTATCAAATCATATACTCCTAATCCAGTTAAAAAAGCACCTATAAATATTAGTGTTATAGAAGTCGCAGTTGATGCTGGTATTTTATCTAAATTGCCAACTTTTGAATATAAATCATTTATTATTTGTCCTATTACACAAATAATTCCACCAACTATAAATGCTAATGTATAGTTTTTTAAATATTTTGGCTTAGGGCTAATTTCATCTACATATTTTTTATAATCTTTACCCACGCTTTTACCCTCCTTGTATTATTTTCCATCCTATAAAGGAACCTATAACTTTTCCTATCAACAAAGATATTATTATATATTTTAAGTATAGAGTTGGTATCTTTAATCTTCTCGAGGCTATTGGTATATAATCTAGTATTTCAGCTAATCCTGAACTTAAAAATCCTACAAATATACCATATGATAATCCAAATACTATAACACCAATTTTACCTATTGATATTGATATATTTTGAATCGATATTAAAGCTCCAAGGAAAGTACCTATAACTAGTATTTTTTCATAAAAATTTATAAATGACCTTGTATTACTTAGTTGTGCCATTCGTGGTATGATTCCAACTAATATTAATAGTGAAATCACTCCTGCACCAACCATTATTCCTGATGATAATCCAAAGATAATTAAAAATAATTTCACGTGTAATCCTCTTTACTTAGTATTACGTAACTCATTTTCAATTTCTTTGTTTAAAGATTTCATTTTTAAATCTAAAGGGCTAGGTTCATTTTTTGCATATGTAGGAATAAATTTGTTAAAAAAAAGAGCAACTCCTACTCCTATACCAATAGAATATGGTATTTGAAAGTACGGTAGATACTTTTTAGGATTTTTAGTTAATGCGTTTACCATAGTACTTTGAGAATGTATCATATTTACATCTGCATGAAAGTTCATTATTCCCATTATAGACCCCATAAGGACAACTATAGAGACTAGTAAAACCCTTAGATACTTAGTTCTATCTTTTTTATTTTCATTGAAAAATATTACTACATCATCAGTTTTTAAAAATGTTATATGTGCTGTAGATAGCTTTTCCTTTATTTTATCGATTACTTCACCTATATGGATAACATCATAATTTGAATCTTTTTCTTTATAGGTTCTTATACATATATTTCCTATTTTTTCTTCATACTCTTTTGGATATATATAATAAATATCTTTTAAATAAATATTTTGAATAGTAAAGTTAAGCGGCTTTAACCTTATGGGTATTAAGTAAATATCTTCCATATAAAACCTCCCTTTTATTTATTATTTCTTAAATAAAAAAAAATAAACCCTTAATCTAAACTTAAATTAAGGATTTATTTTAACTAACTAATATATGATTTTAACTTAGACAATACCTTTTTCTCTATTCTAGAAACTTGTACTTGAGATATATTTAATAATTCGCCAATTTCACTTTGAGTTCTATCTTCAAAATATCTTAACATTATTATTTGTCTTTCTCTTTTTTCTAGTTTTCCAAGTACTTCTTTAAGTAAAATATTTTCTACAACTTTCTCTTCTTCACTTTCACCTTTTTGACTTATCTTATCGATAAGGCATATCGGAGACCCTTCTTCTTCATGAATTACGCCATGTAAATATTCAACAGAAAAATTAGATTCCATTGCCATTACTAAATCTTCTTTTTCTACGTCTAATTCTTTTGCTAATTCTTCTATACTTGGCTCTCTTCCTAGCTTTTTACTTAAAATTTCACTTGTTGTTTTTGCTTTTATTGCTATTTGCTTTAGAGATCTAGATACTTTTACCATACCATCATCTCTTAAATATCTTTTTATTTCACCTAGAATCATAGGAACTGCATATGTAGAGAATTTTACATTAAACCTTGGATCAAATTTATATATAGCTTTAATTAATCCTATAGATCCTAATTGGAATAAATCATCTCTATCATAGCCTATGTTTAAGAATTTTGATACAACACTTCTCACTAAACCTAAATTATTTTCTATTAATATTTCTTTAGCCTGTTCATCACCTGTACGTTGAACTTTATCTATCAAATCAAGCGTTTCTTCATGGCTAAGTAATGTTCTTTTTTCTTGTTTCTTTGCAGTTATCCCCATAATAAAACCTCTATTCTTTTTGGTCTTTATTCAGGCAAGTTTATTTTTTTTGTCATAACTACTTTTGTCCCTTCATCCTTTATTGAACTTACCGTTATATCATCCATAAAACTTTCCATAACAGTGAACCCCATTCCTGATCTTTCAAGTTCTGGTTTTGATGTATAAAGTGGTTGCATAGCCATCGAAATATCTTCTATACCATGTCCTCTATCTTCTACTACTACCTTTATAGTATTTTCATTTATTTCACATCTTAAATATACAAACTTTGAATCATCTTCATCATACCCATGTATAATAGAATTTGTAACAGCCTCTGACACAGCAGTTTTTATATCTGCTAGTTCATCTAATGTCGGGTCTAATTTAGCAGCAAAAGATGCAACTATAACTCTTGCTAAGCTTTCATTTTCAGACTTGGCAGAAAATTTTACTTCCATAATATTATTCATAATATATTCCCCCTTACAAAGAACTTGCTACTTCTTCATATGTATCGTAAATGTTAATTATTTTGTTCATACCTGATAAATTGAATATTTTTTTTACTCTGTCATTTACATTTACTACTGATACTTTTCCACCTTCACTGGAAATTTTCTTGTATCTTCCTATAATTACACCTATACCTGATGAATCCATAAATCTAATATTTTTAAAATCAAATATTATATTCTTTATTGATTTAGAATCTAATATTATATCTATCTCATCTCTAACTTCATTAGTTATATGATGATCCAATTCACTAGTCAAAAACTCTATGATTAAATTTTTTTCTTCTAAAGAACATCTTATCATTAGTATTCCCCCTTCTCTTCTATAAAAGTATTAACATATTATGAATTCTATAGAACTAACTCTTATCCTTCAATGAAATTTAACTACTTTTGTTTTATTGTGTCTATAAAGGTTTAATTGTATGTTACTTAAATACCTATACAACCTTTCTCTAATTGTATCTTTGCAAAATAAAAGGAGCCCTAAAATAGGTGCTCCTAATTAATTACTTTCTTTTTCTGTTAGCTCTTTCTATATTTATCTTATTTCCTTTTATCTTTATGTCTTTCATTTTTTCTAATACCTTTTTAGCATTTTGCTTAGGTACTTCAACGAAAGTATATTTATCGTATATATCTATTGTTCCAACTAATTTACCAGGTATTCCAACTTCTCCAGCTATAGCTCCTAATATATCTTTAGCTTGAACTCTTTGGTTTCTACCAACATTTATAAATAGTCTTATCATACCTTCACTAGCTCCAGTATCTTTTGACTTAGAACGACCTTCTTTACGAGATCTTGATGGTTCTTCAACTATTTCTTGTTTTTCTTCATCTCCTAAAGCTATCTTTAAAAGAGCTGCTGCTATATCTACTACACCATACTCAGTTTCTGATTCTGAACAGAAGTTTTCTAACCATTGTATTTGCTTAGTTAAATGACCTGCTTCTATAACTTCCTTAACTTGATTGAAGAATGTATTTACTTTCTTTTCTTCAACATCTGCAACTGATGGTATATCATGCTTAATTAATTTTGTTTTAGTATATCTTTCTATATCTCTCATTTTTCTCATTTCTTTTCCGAATACAAATGAGAATGATATACCACTTCTACCTGCTCTACCAGTTCTACCTATTCTGTGTACATAGTATTCTTCATCTTGTGGTAAATCATAGTTAAATACCGCTTCAACATCATCAACATCTATACCTCTAGCTGCAACATCTGTAGCTACTAATATATCTATTGTTCCATTTCTAAACTTATCCATTACTATATCTCTTTGAGTTTGCTTTAAATCTCCATGTAATGCATCTGCAAAGTATCCTCTAGCTTGTAAATCACTAACTAACTCATCTGCACCTTTTTTAGTATTTGTGAAAACTACAGATAACTTAGGATTGTATACATCTATTAATCTGCTTAATACTTCTAATTTGTTAGCCGATCTTGTTTCTATATAGTATTGCTTTATATTAGGAACTGTAAGTTCTTTTCTAACAACTTTTATATGTTCTGGATTCTTTTGATATTTTTTAGTTAACTCTAATATACCCTTTGGCATAGTTGCTGAGAAGAAAGTAGTTTGTCTTTCTTCTGGAGTTTTACTTAGAATCATTTCTATATCTTCTCTGAATCCCATATCTAACATTTCATCAGCTTCATCTAGTATAACCATTTTTACATTATCCATTTTTAATGTTTTACGGTTTATATGGTCTATAACACGCCCTGGAGTACCTATTACTATTTGAACTCCACTCTTTAATGCTTTTATTTGTCTTTCTATTGGTTGTCCACCGTATACAGGTAAACTTTTTATTCCGTGCATGTATTTACCTATTTTTCTTATTTCAGTTGAAACTTGTATTGCAAGTTCTCTAGTCGGACAAAGTACTACCGCTTGTACACTTTTCTCTTCAGGATTAATCATTTCTAATAGTGGTATACTGAATGCTGCTGTTTTTCCCGTTCCTGTTTGAGCTTGTCCGATAACATCTTTTCCCGATAAAATCACAGGTATAGACTGTGATTGTATCGGAGATGGTTCTTCAAATCCCATTTCTATTACAGCTCTTTTTATATCATCACTTATTGGTAAATCTTCAAATTTTATTATATTCATATGTTGTTTCCTTTCCGTTATCAGTTTATCTAACCTATCCATTATATATTTATTTGAGATAATATGCAATTAATATTTTACCCTTCACATATGTATAATATTCAAGATGATATAAAATATATTTCTTACCTATTTATACATACATAGTATATAAAGTTCCTATATAAATGAAATAAATAATAAGCATTATTAAACCTTGCAATCTATATAACTTGTTATTTTTAATAGTTGGTAATATTAATGTAAGTAATAAAAGTATCATAAATGGAAAATCTATATTCATATTTTGAGATAGTATAGGTATATCGTTTGGTATAGAAGATATTCCTATTACAGATACTATATTTAATACATTTGCACCTAATATATTTCCAACAGATATAGCATGATGATTTTTCTTTATTGCTGTTAATGATGATACTAATTCTGGTAAAGACGTTCCAAGTGCTATAACTGTAAGACTTATAACCCCTTGAGGTACTCCTATCCACTCAGCTATTATTACACCATTATCTACTAATAACCTAGAACCTATCACCATCATAATTAGTCCTAAAACAAAAATTAAAATTATCTTCGCCCATTCTCTAAAATCATTATTTCCTTTAACTTTCAATGTATTATTTCCTCTAGATCTACTCCCATTTCCAACTGCACTTCTATAGTTTGAATACATATATATAGCAAGCATAGCTAAAAGTGGTATTGAATCTATTTTTGTTATCTTCTTATCTATTCCTAATAAAAGCAACAATACAACACAAATTAATAGCAATACAGATTTAGAGAAAAACATATTTTTATCAACTCTAAAAGGACTTATAAACGCTACTAGCCCTAAAACTAATCCTGTATTACAAATAATAGACCCCACCGCAT
Source organism: uncultured Romboutsia sp. (assembly GCF_958366745.1). Lineage (NCBI taxonomy): Bacteria > Bacillati > Bacillota > Clostridia > Peptostreptococcales > Peptostreptococcaceae > Romboutsia > uncultured Romboutsia sp. The sequence goes on along the minus strand of NZ_CATXCO010000025.1, from coordinate 10,218 downwards.
TTCCTAAACTCATTGTAGTGTGACCATCTAAAGATGCAAATAATGATACTGTAAGTTCAGGTAATGTGGTCGCAAAACTTACTATAGTAGCTCCTAATATAATTTCTGATATATTTGTTTTCTTTCCTATATCTACTGTACAGTTTATAAAAATATCAGCCCCTTTTGTAATCAATACAAATCCAATTAAAAATAATATTATTGTAATAAACATATACAAGCACCCCCTTATACTAATAAGTATTCAGTTGATAGATATATATGCTATCTTTTAATTTTTAAAAATTTAAAAATAATTTATATTTTTTTATAATTATGAGTTTAAAGATATAATACTCTGGTATATATCTCAATATAAGAACACTTAATAAATTTAATCATTATAAAATAATACTATATATTTTTTATGTATACAAAATACGACTCATATGTTATTATTATATTGTTAAAAATTATCTAGCTAGATTTAATATAAATATAACAAATAAAAAATTTTAAAACCTTAACTAAGGAGGCTATTCAAATGAATGCATGGCAAGGATTTAAAGAAGGTAGATGGACTAAGGAAATAGATGTTAGAGGGTTCATCCAAGCAAACTACACTCCATATGAAGGAGATGACTCTTTCTTAGCTGGTGCTACTGAAAACACTAAGCAATTATGGGAAGAGGTAATGGAATTATTCAAAAAAGAAAGAGAAAATGGTGGTACTCTTGATGTTGATACTAAAACAGTATCAGCTATAGATGCTTATGCACCTGGATATATAAATAAAGATAAGGAAACAGTTGTAGGTTTACAAACTGATGCTCCTTTAAAAAGAGCTATAATGCCAGAAGGTGGAATAAGAATGGTTGAAAGTTCTTGTGAAGCTTATGGATTCAAATGTGACCCACTAGTAAGTGAAATATTCACTAAGTATAGAAAAACTCATAACCAAGGTGTTTTCGATGCTTATACTACTGAAATGAGAGCTGCTAGAAAATCTGGTATAATAACTGGTCTTCCAGATGCTTACGGAAGAGGTAGAATAATAGGTGACTACAGAAGAGTTGCTTTATACGGTGTTGATAGATTAATAGAAGACAAAAACGAGCAAAAACTTTCTTTAGAAGTTTCTTGCATGGATGAAGATACAATAAGATTAAGAGAAGAAATATCTGATCAAATAAAAGCTTTACAAGCATTAAAGAGAATGGCTGAATCTTACGGATTCGATATATCTAAGCCAGCTACTAACTCAAGAGAAGCTATACAATGGTTATACTTTGCTTACTTAGCAGCTATAAAAGACCAAAATGGTGCTGCTATGTCAATAGGTAGAACTTCTACTTTCTTAGATATATACTTCGAAAGAGATTTAAAAGCTGGAACTATAACTGAAGAAGAAGTTCAAGAATTAATGGACCACTTCGTTATGAAATTAAGAATGGTTAAATTCTTAAGAACTCCTGATTACAACGAATTATTCTCTGGAGACCCAACTTGGGTAACTGAGTCAATCGGTGGTATGGGTGTAGATGGTAGAACATTAGTAACTAAAAACTCATTCAGAGTTTTAAATACTCTTTACACTATAGGACCTTCTCCAGAACCAAACTTAACAGTACTTTGGTCAAAAGATTTCCCACAAGGATTCAAAGATTTCTGTTCTAAAGTATCTATAGATACAAGTTCAGTTCAATACGAAAACGATGACTTAATGAGACCTTACTGGGGAGATGACTACGGTATAGCTTGTTGTGTATCTGCAATGAGAATAGGTAAGCAAATGCAATTCTTCGGAGCTAGAGTTAACTTAGCTAAAACTTTATTATACGCTATAAACGGTGGGGTTGACGAAAAATCAGGTGCTCAAGTAGGGCCAAGATTCGAACCAATAATGGATGAATACTTAGATTACGATAAAGTAATGGAAAGATTCGAACCATTCACTGATTGGTTAGCAAACTTATATGTAAATACATTAAATGTAATCCACTACATGCATGATAAATACTCTTATGAAGCATTAGAAATGGCTTTACATGATAGAGATGTATTCAGAACTATGGCTTGTGGTATAGCTGGATTATCAGTTGCTGCTGACTCATTATCTGCTATAAAATACGCTAAAGTTAAAACTATAAGAAACGAAGCTGGTGTAGCTGTTGACTTCGAAATAGAAGGAGATTATCCAAAATACGGAAACAACGATGATAGAGTTGACGATATAGCTATATACTTAGTTGAGTCTATGATGAATAAAATAAGAAAGAACAAAACTTATAGAAATTCAGTTCATACTCAATCAGTATTAACAATAACTTCAAACGTTGTTTACGGTAAGAAAACTGGTAACACTCCATGTGGTAGAAGAGCTGGTGCTCCATTCGCTCCAGGAGCAAACCCAATGCACGGAAGAGATAATAGCGGTGCTTTAGCTTCATTATCATCTGTTGCTAAATTACCATATGAGCATTCTCAAGATGGTATATCTAATACTTTCTCTATAGTACCTGGTGCTTTAGGAAAAGATATGAATGAAAGAGTTAGAAATCTTTCTTGCATGATGGATGGATACTTCACAGATGGAGCTCATCACTTAAACGTTAACGTATTTGATAGAGCTACTTTAGAAGATGCTATGGAACATCCAGAAAAATATCCTCAATTAACTATAAGAGTTTCAGGATACGCTGTTAACTTTATAAAATTAACTAAAGAACAACAATTAGACGTTATAAACAGAACATTCCACGGAAAAATGGCTTAATTTATAACTAAAAATAAATTTTATTAATTAAATCTTACCCCCGCTCACTAGTAAGATTTAATCATCAACAATCAAAGTATATATATTTTTTAGAGTGTAAGTCTCATCAACTTACACTCTCTTTTTTATTCTTATAATCTTATTCTATCCAAATCTAATATATTTATCCTTTATTATTTTATATTTTCGCTTCTACTTCTCTATTTATCACATTATATAATTAATATTTTTGTAAAATATTTAAATTTATTTTTAGCCTTTTTTATTTTGGGTATTATTACAATATAAAAATGAAATAATTAATTATCAATTTATATAGATTATATAGACTTAAAATAAGGAATATCATATAATTTAATTATATTGTTTTGTATACAGTATATTAAATTATAGCGGAATAAACTTAATTAAAATCAACTTAGAGGTGACTATTATGGTAAAAGGAAGAGTTCATTCAATAGAAACATTTGGAACAGTAGATGGTCCAGGAATAAGATTTATATTATTTATGCAAGGATGTGCATTAAGATGTAAGTATTGTCACAATAGAGATACTTGGGATACAAAGTCAGGAAAAGAATATACAACAGATGAAGTGATTACTCAAGCTTTAAAATACAAATCATATATGAATGCTTCAGGTGGCGGAATAACTGTATCTGGTGGTGAAGCAACTTTACAACCTGAGTTCTTAAATGAACTATTTATTAAAGCTAAAGAAAATAAAATACACACTTGTCTAGATACATCTGGATTCGTAAATATTGATGTTATAGATCCTATATTAGATAATACTGATCTTGTATTACTTGATTTAAAACATATGATAGAAGAAGAATCTAAAGAGTTAACTGGTGTTGGAGTTGAAAAATCGCTTAAGTTAGCTAAACATTTAGATGAAAGAAATATACCAGTTTGGATAAGACACGTATTACTTCCAGGTATAACAGATAATAAAGAAAACTTAGAAGCTCTAGGAGAATTTGTATCTAAACTTAACAACGTAGAAAGATTTGAGTTCTTACCATATCATTCTATAGGTGTTCATAAATGGGAAAGTATGGGATTAAATTACGAATTAAAAAATATTGAAGATGCTACTAGCGAAGATGTTGCTAAAGCTAGTGAAATAGTAGAAAAATTCGGTGTTAAAGTATTTAACAGTAAATCTAAATAAATATCAATAAAAGGCTATCTTTAACTTAAGATAGTCTTTTATAATATACTTTTCTTTACTATAAACTACTATTAAGTTTTATAATTTTTTATGATATTAAGTCATATAAAATTATTATAATAAAAAATTCTCTCCCCCTCATTTTACCAACCATATATCCAGGCTATCGTTATGGACATATCCGTTACTCAAAATGTTATTTTTTACATTTATAAAGTTATTGATATTATTTATATTCATAGGTTATCCGCAAATATATTCATTCTATAGTTTCCTTATACGAAAAAAATCCGCTATAATGAATTATCATTATAACGGATTTTATTTATATTAAAACTCTATATCTTCAACTTCTATATTATCTATTGCATCTTGTATTAATTTTTCTACATCTAATTTATTTTCAGACTTCTCTATTCTATCTAATTTAGGTTTTGTAACTGGTTTTTTAGGAGAGAATACTGTACAGCAATCTTCTTCTGGTAATATAGATGTTTCAAATGTTCCTATTTTTTGAGCTACTTCTATTATTTCAGTTTTATCCATAGCTATAAGTGGTCTAAATACAGGCATTTTTACCGAAGCATTTGTACAAGTTAAACCTTGTATTGTTTGAGATGCAACTTGTCCTATACTTTCTCCAGTAACTAATGCATCACAGTGTCTGCTCTCAGCTACTCTTTCTGCTATTCTCATCATAAATCTTCTTGATATTATAGTCATCTCTTCATCTTTACAATTTAAACCTATAGATTTTTGTATCTCTAACATATTTACTTTGTGTAATCTTACTCTACCACAGTACTTAGCTAAAATTTGAGCTAAATCTCTAACCTTCTCTTGTGATTTTTCACTAGTGAAAGGATAACTATGGAAGTGTATACATTCTAACTCCATACCTCTTTTAGCTACCATCCATGATGCTACTGGAGAATCTATACCACCTGATAAAAGTGACATTGCTCTACCATTAGTTCCTAGAGGTAATCCACCATAACCTGGAATTGTATCACTATATACCATTACATGATTTTGTCTTAATTCACAATGTATTTTTACTTCTGGATTTCTAACATCTACTGCTATTTTATCTTTTACTTGAGATACTAAGTATCCACCTATATCTAAGCTCATCTCTTGAGAAGTTAATTTAAAATCTTTATCTCCTCTTCTTGAATCAACCTTAAAAGACTTATATCCCTGCTCTATTTTTTCTTCTAACATCTTTAATGCTAACTCTTTTAATAAGTTATAGTCTTTTTCTGCTCTTACAGCTGGACAAACTCCAACTATACCAAATACCTTTTTAACTTCCTCTACTACTTCTTCATAATCATATCCATCTAAATCAACGTATATTCTTCCATATTCTTTATATACATTAAACTTTCCTATAGGCTTTAATATATTTTTTACATTTTTTATAAGTTTGTTTTCAAATATATATCTATTTTTACCCTTTACACCTATTTCTCCATACTTAACAATTAATATATTGTACAATTTTTCCACCTCTTAACTTAATTTTGTCATTCTTAAATTGATTATCTTCTTCTCATTATCATTCTTAAATCACTTACTGATTCTTTGACTATTTTAACTGCTTCTTTTATTTCCTCTTCTGTGTTTAAATCAGATAAACTAAATCGTATTGCTCCTTCTATTTCTTGTGAAGAAAGTCCTATAGCATTTAATACATGGCTACCTTTTTTCTTAGATGAACAAGCTGATCCAGTAGATACATACACACCTTTTTGTTCAAGGTAATGAAGTAGCACTTCTCCCTTTATTCCATAAAAAGTAACATTTAATATATGACAAACTCCATCTTCTGGAGAATTTATCTTTATGTCTTCTATATTTTCCATTATTTCTTTTTGTAATAAATCTCTTAGATTTTTAATTTTTTCTATTTTACCATCTAAGTCTTCATTTATTATTCTTATAGCTTCTCCTAAGCCATATATACCTGGAGTATTTTCTGTTCCTGATCTTATTCCTATTTCTTGTCCTCCACCAGTTAAAATAGGCTTTATTCTATTATTTTCTTTAACATATATAAATCCTATTCCTTTTGGTCCATGTACCTTATGTCCACTAACACTCATAAAATCTATATTGTATCTTGATGGTCTAAAGTTTATCTTAGCATAAGATTGAACGGCATCTACATGTAGGTATACTTTATCTTTCAATGTTTTAAGATGCTTACTTATCTCCTGTATCGGCTGTATGCTACCAATCTCATTATTAACATGCATTATTGTAACTAAGCAAGTTGTAGGCTTTAATGCATTTTTAAACTCCTCTATATCTATTTTACCATTTTTATCAACTTCTAAATATGTAACTTCGCAACCTTCAGATTCTAAATCCTTTAGAGTATTTAATACTGATGGATGCTCTATAGTAGTTGATATTATATGATTTTTTCTTTTTTTATTTAAAGCAACAATACCTCTTATTATAGTATTATTAGACTCTGTTCCTCCAGATGTAAAGTATATTTCTTTATCTTTTGCACCTAATGTTCTAGCTATACTTTGTCTTATATTTTTTATATTTTTTTCAACTTCTACACCTTTTCTATGTAAAGAAGATGGATTTGCATAGTCTGTATCAAGTGCATAAACCATTTTATCTATAACCTCTTTATATGGCTTTGTTGTAGCACTATTATCTAAATATATCTCCATACATTTCACCAACTTTCTATTATGTACATTTTATTATTTATTCTATTTTTACCAACTTCATCTATTAATTATCAAAAAGATTAAAAATTCAATATCTATAAATATTATTTATAAAATAGTATCTATTTATTATATCATTAATTTTTTTATTTTTTAACATATAATAGCTTAATAGTATAAATTAAATTTTTCACTACATAAAAAATTATTTATACCGTTAAAATGTAATATTCTTGATGTTTTTGTAAAAAAACTATTGATAAAACTGTCGAACTTTGTTATTATTAATACATGGTTATCCCCCTGATAACCTTAGTAAAATCTCTATTCCCAATACCCCTTTAAATGAATAATTTATATTCATTTATAGCCTACTTCACGATCGGATGCGAAGTAGGTTTTTTATTTTACATTTTTATATTTTTTATATTTTTTTATATTTTTTTAAAAAAACTATTGATTTTAATGTCGAATATTGTTATTATATATACATGGTTATCCCCCTGATAACCTTAATTAAAATCTCTATTCCCAATACCCCTTTTGAACGGATAGACTTTATATCCATTATTGTTAAGTTGACAACGGAAGTCAATTTAACGAAAAAAGAGCTTCCCCAAGCTCTTTTTTTTTATATTTTTTTTAAATCTAGACTTGCATAGTTTTTTTTTGATATAATTTATATAAATATATATATAAATGTTTTAAAATAGTAAAGTGTAAAACAATTGTATTTGTTTTTTAATATAAAAGGTGGGTGATATTGTAATGAACAAGAAAAAAGTCGCTATAATATTTACTGGTGGTACTATTTCTATGACAGTAGATGAAAAGGTCGGTGCAGCAATTCCTACTCTATCAGGAGAACAAATAATGTCAATGGTTACTAACATAGACAAAGTTGCTGATATCGAAGTATGTAATTTTGCTGAAATACCTGGACCTCATATGACACCAGAAAGATTGATAGAATTAAAACATTATGTTAATAATTTACTTGAAAGAGAAGATATTTGTGGTGCTGTCATAACTCATGGTACTGATAGTTTGGAAGAAACTGCTTACTTCTTAGATTTAACTATTTCTAGTCAAAAACCAGTTATCGTTACAGGAGCTATGAGAAGTAGCTCTGAACTTGGGTATGACGGGCCTAGCAATTTATCTGCAGCAGTTTGTACGGCTATATCTGATAAAGCTGTTGGAAAGGGTGTACTTATAGTTTTAAACAATGAGGTTTTATTAGCTTCTGAAGCAACTAAAACTGATACATTAGCATTAAATACTTTCAAATCATTAAGTAAAGGCCCATTAGGTTTAATTGACTGCAATGAATTAGTACTATTTAAGAGTACTGAAGAAAGAACAATAATAGATACTGATAAAGTTGAAACAAAAGTTGCTTTAATTAAATCTGGAATTGGAATGAATGATGACTTTATAAAGTTTGCAGCTGACAGTGGTTATAAAGGAATTATAATTGAAGCAATGGGTAGAGGTAATGTGCCTCCTAAAATGTATGAAGGTGTTAAATATGCTAGAGAAAAAGATATCCCCGTTGTTATAGTTTCTAGATGCCATTCAGGTAGAGTTTTTGATAGCTACGGTTATTTAGGTTCTGGTAGAGATTTAAGAAATATAGGTTGTATATTTGGTGGAGAACTTCCAGGGCAAAAAGCTAGAATAAAACTTATGTTAGCGCTTGGAAAAACTGATAATTTAGACGAAATAAAAGATTTCTTTGAAAAAGGAATATATTATTAATTATAAAACCTCTCTAATATTTAAAATAGAGAGGTTTATTATTTTCATATTAATTTTTAATATACTTTTTCTACTAAATACTTAAATGTTCTATTATCAATTTTAACCAAAGATTTATTTCCATTCTTAAACTCTATAGAAATTAATCTATACGATATAAAACTTTTATTGGCTGTAAATCCTGCTAATATTCCAATTGGTCCAATAAGCAAAACTCCTATAATAATTCTTATAACTATATCTATTATATCTCTTTTAAATTCAGTATATTTTATATCATAATCAATTATTGTATTATTAGAAATTTCAATATTATCATTTATTCCTTCTAATATTAATTTATCCATCTCTTTATGTATGGATAAATACCAATTTTTATAGTCCCCTTTAATAACTGTATTTTTCATAAATCTCCCCTTAATTATATTTTACTATTTCTCTATATTTTCCATATTATTCGTTTTGTTAAACATACCTTTGAATTTAGAGCTCTATCTCTATCTTTAAATCTTATTTTGATAGAATCACCATTCTTTTCTACTATGGTACCTTCTTTAAATTTTTTGTGATATATTTTATCTCCTATAGTTAGGCTATCCATTTCTTTTTTAGTTGGAGCTTTTATATCTTCTACAAACCTTGATTTTGAAACTCTTTTACCATATTTATTAATTGGCGAACTTATACATATATTTTCTTCCGCTCTTGTTATTGCTACATACATAAGTCTTCTTTCTTCTTCAATTTGATCGTTTTTCTTTTCTTCATCATCTATTTCATAGGATTTTTCATGTGGTATTGTCCCCTCATTAGCACCTATAATATAAACATTTTTAAACTCTAATCCTTTCGCACTGTGCATAGTTGTAAAAATAACACCATCTGTTTCTTTATTGTTTTTATTATCTACTATCTCAGATTTTACTCTTTCTATATGCTCTAAATATTCTTGTATCGTTTTAAAATTTGTAGCTGAACTTTCTAGTTCATTTAATATTTCTATAAGACCATTTGTCTTTATTTTTCTATTTGTGCAGTAATCCAGAATATATCTATCATAGTCTAAAGTAGTTCTTATATAGGATATTGCATTTTTAGGATTTAGTCCTTTTACATAACTTATATCTATATCTAAATCATTTATAGTTTTAACTTGTTTCGGATGTAAGTCACATTTATTAATCAATGAATTTATAAAATCAGGTTCATCCTTTATCAAATTTAAATTATCTTTAGAAATATATCTAAAAGGTTTATTTATAATTCTTATCCAATCTTTATTAGAATTTGGATTGACTCCTATTCTTAAATAAGCAAGTATGTCTTGGGCAGCCCAATGATCATATATTGTAACTATTGAATCTTTAACTACAAACGGAATTCTCATATCCATAAATACATCAACTAAAGCTCTTGATTGTATATTAGTTCTATATATTACAGCAAAATCAGTATACTCCGTATAATCTTCTTGAACCTTATTTTTTATATCTTTTGCTATATATACAGCTTCTTCTTCTGAATCTTCAGGTGAAATATAATTTACCTTAGCTCCATTACCTTGTCCACATTTTATAACTTTCTCATATCTATTTGTATTTTTCTCTATTAATCTATTAGCTATGTTTATTATCTCACCTTTAGATCTATAATTAATGTCTAACAATACTTTTTTTGTATTAGAAAAATACTCTTCAAATTCTAATAGAAAATCTGGCCTAGATCCTCTGAATCCATAAATACTTTGATCTTCATCCCCTACTACAAATATATTATTACTTGGATTTGCTATTAACTTTAATGCCTCAAATTGAACCTTGTTTATATCT
>NZ_CATXCO010000024.1:0-18911 GCF_958366745.1 uncultured Romboutsia sp. | reverse complement strand
CATTCCTACACAGTCTAAAACAACATCTGCACCACCATTAGTTATTTCTTTTAAATATTCACCTGTATTATCGTAATCTTCAAAGTTTACTGTTTCAACACCTTTATATGATGCTGCATGTTTTAATCTATACCCAACATTATCTACAGCTATAATTCTATTTGCACCTCTAAGTATACACCATTTAATTGCTGTGAGACCTATTGGTCCACATCCAAGAACAACTACAGTATCACCTCGTTTTACACCTCCTATATCTACACCCCAATAAGAAGTAGGTAAAACATCTGTTAAAAACAATACTTGTTCATCTTGTAATTCTTCTGGAACTATAGTAGGTCCTACATTTGCATAAGGAACTCTTAAATATTCGGCTTGTCCTCCAGCATAGCCACCAAATGTATTACTATATCCAAATATACCTCCAGCCTCACCATTTGGATTTGAATTATCACATTGGCTAAATTGACCATGTTCACAATAACAACAATGACCACATGCAACTGGAAAAGGAATTATTACTCTGTCATTTTTCTTGACTTTAACAACATCTTTCCCAACTTCTTCTACTATTCCCATTGTTTCATGACCTAATCTAAATCCTTTTGGCATATTTGGTATCATTCCATGTATTAAATGTAAATCAGATCCACATATAGCAGTAGATGTTACTTTTATAATTATATCATCACTTTTTTCAATTTTCGGATCTTCAACATTTTCTACATCTACATTTTTCTTTCCATTATAAACTATAGCTTTCATATCGTCCTCCATATTATTATTTTTATTATTATTTTTAAAATTAGGTGTAGATATTCAATAGATTTAAAAATTTAACTATAGCTTAAGGATTTATAGATATAAAAGTTATAGTATAAATATAAACTAAGAGTGAAAGGCAGGATAAAAAAGAAATATTAAAAATATTTATATGAATTATAAAAAAGGATATAAGTAACCTTTTAAAAAAGTATACTTATATCCTTTTTATTAAATAATAATATTATTATATATTAACGAATAAAGTTAGTAGTTTCTCTATCTTCTAAATCTGGTCTATTAATATTATTTTTCTTACCTAAATCTATACACTTTAATAACCAAGCCATATTTCTTCCTAGAACTCTCATTGTTTGCATTCCTTCTAAGTCCTTAACTACTTCTTCTGGCGTGTTACCATGTACCATATTCCAATATTGTGAACTTACAACTGGCATATTAGAAATTGTAAGATATTTAGTTAATTGATCTAAAGTAGCTGTTGTACCAGCACGTCTTGCACTAGCTATAACTGAAGCAGGTTTAAATTGTAAGTGCTTACCTCCACTATAAAATACTCTATCTAAAAATGATGTTATTGAACCTGATGCTGCGGCATAGTGTACTGGAGAACCAAATATAAATCCATCTGCAGTTTTTGCTTTTTCTACAAATTCATTAACTATATCTTTCATAAAACATTCTCCAGTTTTACGACAAGTAGCACATCCTATACATCCACATATTGGTTTATTTCCTAATTGAAATATTTCAGTTTCTATATTATTTTCTTTTAAAGTTTTAGCTACTTCCTCTAATGCAGTAAAAGTGCACCCATATTTATGTGGGCTTCCATTGACTAATAATACTTTCAGAACTATTCCCCCTTATTTATCCTCAAAATATATTTAAAATTTATAAATGTAACTTATTACCAATTATATTATATTATTTAAATTCATATTTTAATAGTGCACACTTTTAATATATTAAGAAAGAATTTTATAAGTTGTAAATTCTACTATATTTATCAGTATAATATTTAATAATAGGTTTAGTATCAATACAACTATTACAACTATCTTTTATTATCTCAGTAGGCGACTTCATAAGACCATATTGATGCACATTTACTCTTAACCAGTTGTTTATATATCCTAATTTATCACTTTCAATCAAATGATCTACAGGTCCAAGCTCTTTTTCTATTTGACTTAAGAACTGACCACTGTAAATATTTCCTAAAGTATAAGAAGGGAAATACCCAAATAAACCACTATACCAATGACAGTCTTGAAGCACTCCAGTAGCGTCATCTAATGGGATTATGCCTAAATACTCTTTCATTTTATCATTCCAAGCAGTAGATAAATCTTTAACCTCTAAATTACCAGAGAATAAAGCCTTTTCAAGCTCAAAACGAATTATAACATGTAAATTATATGTTAGCTCATCTGCATCAATTCTAATTAGTGATGGTTCTACACTATTAATACCTTTATAAAATTTATTAAGAGAAATATTAGAGTAAGAAGGTAAAATCTCACAAACTTTATTATAGTGTTTTTTCCAGAAGGATAAATTTCTACCTATAATATTTTCATAAAATCTAGACTGACTTTCATGAATACCCATAGAAGCTCCAGTATTAAGTCTAGTTCCTACTAATTTAGGATTTATATTTTGTTCATATATTGCATGACCACCTTCATGAAGTACACTAAATAGAGAACTTCTTATATCGTTAATATCATAATTAGTTGTAATACGTACATCATAAGGACTATTTATACCAGTAGTAAAAGGATGTTCGCTTTGAGATAAGCATCCAGATTTAAAGTCAAAATTAATAACATCTAAGAAATAATTAGAAAGTCTTTCTTGTAAGTGTATAGGATAGTGTCCATTAAATATATGTTGATTTACTTTATCTTTTTTAGATATAGCTTCTATTAATGGTATAGTACCTTCCTTTAGTTCTTTAAAAATAGTATCTAATTGATTTTCAGTTATACCTTTTTCATAATCATCTAATAATGCGTTATATGTATCTACATTTGGTTTAGAATAACTATACATTTCTTTTGTAAGTTCAATTATTTCTTTTAAGTAAGGAACCATAGTTTTAAAATCATTATCTGATTTAGCTTTTTGCCATGTTTGTTCAGATTGAGATACAACCTGTATATACTTAGAGTATAAATTAGGTGGTATATTTTTATTATCGTCATATTGCTTTTTACATTCACTTATCATCTTTTTAGAAATAGAATCTAGATTATTAAATGTTTCTGGATTAGTTAAATTATCTAATAAATCTTTCATTTCATCACTAACGCTAAGCTCAAATGATTTACTAGATAACATAGTTAAAACACCTGTATTACTATCACCACCGTTATATGGCATACATGTTTGCATATCCCATTGTAGTATATTTGAAGCTTGTTCATATTGATTTATTTTATTAAGATATTCTTTGAATTCTTTCAATTTGTCCATAATTTAATCACTCTCCTTTTTATTAATATAGAATATGATAAATATAATATTAATATGAATTGGTAAAACTTGTCTAACTTTTTAATATAATGTTGATTTATAAACTATTTAGAAAATTAAAAAAGTAGGGGAATCATATATTCTCCTACTTGCAAGTTATCGATTCTAATTTACAAATAATCCAGTAAATAAGTGTACAAAATACAGGAATTATCCCTAAATACATTATTATATTTATTTGTGTAAAGTTTATTGTATTTGAATATTCACCATACTCTATTATATAACGTAAAATCATGCCTACAGTTGTACATAATAATGATATTGAATATACATGTATACTTTTGTTACTACTTAACAAACTTGTAAACAAAGTGGATAATATGCCATAGGATAGAATAATCATATATGCTTTTTCAAAATCAAATGACCATCTTTCATTTGATAGTGGAAACACAAAACATCCACAAAAAATTAAATAACCAATCAATACTAGCCATGATACTTTTTTATGTTTTTGAACAAATATTCTTATATTTTCCATATTAATTACCCCCTTGCAATATAATTAAATCTACGCATCCATTTCTTTAAATTACTGATGTGTTAAATGTGATAAATACATTTTTACCTCTTTTACGATATTTTCTTGTTATATTAGTAATTCTTATACTTGATTTAATGGTAATGTCTGTATATCTGTTAATATAAACTTTATATCTGGCATATTATAACCTTTGAAATATGGATATATATACATTATAACCTATATATATATTTGAAAATATCCATTTTCAACAATAATTTAAAATATAGCTAAAAATAAAAAAGTAATAATAAGAAATTTATTATATAAAAATTAATCTATTGTTTATTATTTTCTAATTCTTTATACTATTAAATATACAATGTATCTATTTAATAAGAGATGTATTAAAAGACGCATATAAGGAGGTCGAGTATGGCATATATAGAAGTTATAGATACATATAAAAGATATAAAGTGGGAGAAAATACTGTCGTAGCAAATAATGGAATCAACTTTTCTATTGAAAAAGGTGAATTTGTTGTAATTTTAGGACCAAGTGGTGCAGGAAAATCAACTGTACTAAACATTCTTGGTGGTATGGATACTTGTGATGAAGGTAAGATAATAATTGATAAAACTGATATATCAAAATTTAATAATAAGCAACTTACCAAATATAGAAGACACGATGTAGGTTTTGTATTCCAATTTTATAATCTAGTACAAAATCTAACAGCAAAAGAAAATGTAGAGTTAGCTACGCAAATTTCAAAAAACTCCTTAGATGTAGATAAGACACTAGAGCTAGTTGGTCTTGAAGATAGAAAGGACAACTTTCCTTCTCAATTATCAGGAGGGGAGCAACAAAGGGTATCTATAGCAAGAGCTATTGCCAAAAATCCTAAGTTATTACTTTGTGATGAACCAACAGGTGCACTTGATTATAATACAGGTAAACAAGTTTTAAAAACATTACAGGATACTTGTAGAAATACAGGAACAACAGTTATAGTTATTACTCATAACTCTGCAATTGCTCAAATGGCAGATAGAGTTATAAAAATTAATGATGCAAAAGTTAGAAGTATTGAAGTAAATAAAAATCCACTTTCAATAGAACATATTGAGTGGTAGAGGTGTAGTATATGAGATATAGAGCATATAAAAAATCTATTACAAGAGAAATATTATCCTCAAAGGCTAGATTTGCTTCAATATTAGTTATTATTCTTTTAGGAGTAGCTTTTTTCTCTGGAATAAAATCATCAGGACCAGATATGAATAAAGCTATAAATGAGCTTTATAAAAATCAAAATCTTATGGATAGTAAAATAGTATCAACATTAGGTTTAACTGATAAAGACTTAGAATTACTTAAAAACAATGATAAGATATTAGATTTTTATTCATCACACACTATAGATGCAAATCTTGAAAATATAAATAGTGTAGTAAGATTTATGGAATATGATAAAAACAATAATATAAATGAATTTATTGTAGTTGATGGTAGATTACCTAAAAATAGTGGAGAGATAGCACTAGATGAACAAGCCTTAAAGGTAAACAAGAATTTAAAAATTGGAGATACTTACACAATACAATCTGATGAAGATACAATGAAATATTTTAATAAGAAAACATTTAAAATTGTTGGTATTGTAAAAAGTCCAATGTATATGGAAAAAGAATCAAGAGGAACTACTACAGTAGGTAAAGGTAGCATTGATTATTTTGCAGTAGTAAATAAAGACGACATATCTATGGATGCATATACAGAAATATATGTTAGATTTAAAAATGTTCAAAGTCTTGATGCTTATAGTGATGAATATAAAGATACGATGGAAGAAAATAAAAAATATCTTGAAAACTTATATTCAGATAGAAAAATAGATAGAGTAGAGGAAATAAAAGCTACTGCACAAGAAGAGTTAGATAAAGCATATGCTGAAATAGAAGAAAATGAAAATAAGCTTTTATCTGCACAAAAAGGAATAGAATCTGGAAAAGAAAAGTTACAAGAAGGAAAAAAACAATATGAACAAGGGTTAAAGTCCTATGAAGATGAAATTAAAGCTGGAGAATTAAGTATTTCAAATGGAAAAAAAGAGCTAGTAAAAGCACAAGAAGAACTTGATAAACAAAAGAAAACTTTAAATGCTGGGAAAGAAAAGTTAAATGAGTCAAAAATTTTACTTGATAATACTAAACAATCACTTCTAGCTCAAGGTATAGATTCAGATCAAAGTATAGAAAATATTGAAGATAGTACTTCAACTATAATACCTGTAGTAACTAAATATCAACAAGGTAGAAAACAGTATGAAGAACAATTAGCAGCTATTAATTACGGGGAAGCTAAGTTACAAGAAGGTCAAAAACAATTAGAAAATGCGAAAGTAGAACTTAAAAAAGGCGAAAAAGACCTTGAAAATGGTAAAATAAAAGGAAAGTCAGATTTAGCTAAAGCTAAAGAACAACTAGAAGTTTCACAACAAACATTAACTAATGGTGAAGCAGAAATTAAAGAAAATACTCAAAAGTTATTAGATGCTAAAGAAGAAATAAAAAAAGAACAAGATAAGATTGATAGTATAGAAGGTAAGTATTACTTTTTTGATAGAACTGACAATATAGGATATTCTGGTTTAAAAGATTCTATTAATAGTTTAGATAGTATAGCATCAGTATTTCCTGTATTTTTCTTTTTAATAGCAGTATTAATTTGTTTAACAACTATGACTAGAATGGTAGAAGAAAACAGAGGGGAAATAGGAACTCTTAAAGCATTAGGATATAATGATTTAGAAATATCTAGAAAGTTTGTTGTATATGCATCTTTAGCAAGTATTATAGGTAGCGTTATAGGAATACTTATTGGATGTAATATACTACCACAAATAATAAATACATCTTATGGTAGCCTATATAATTTACCAAGTTTAGATATATACTATTATCCATCATATGTAATTCAGTCTATATTAATTTCAATACTATGTACAGTTGGAGCAGCATTATATGTACTAAGAGTTGAACTAAAAAGTACTCCATCCAATTTAATGAGAGCAAAAGCTCCTAAGATAGGGAAGAAAATATTACTAGAAAGAATTGCTCCTTTATGGAAAAGATTAAACTTTAATCAAAAAGTTACTTTTAGAAATATCTTTAGATACAAGCAACGTATGATAATGACTGTATTTGGTATTGCAGGATGTATGGCAATGCTTGTTACAGGATTTGGACTTCAAGATTCTAATAATGGTATGTTAGAAAAGCAATTTAATAAATTGTGGAAATATGATGCTATGGTAATATTTAATGATAGTTATAATGATGAAGAAACAAAAAAGTACAATAATACTTTAAATAATCTAAAAGGTTATGAACGTAATTTAGGTATACATCAAGAAACAGTAACTTTTAGCAAAGAAGATATGAACAAACAAAGTGTTACTATGTATGTACCAAAAGATATAGATAAAATTAATGATTTTATATTATTAAATGATAGAAAGTCAGAAAAAGAATATAAAATATCAGATAATGGTGTTATAATAACTGAAAAACTAGCAAAACTTTTAGATGCATCAGTTGGAGATACAATAACACTAAATGATGAAGAAAATAATCCGTATAAAGTTAAAGTTGATAATATATGTGAAAATTATTTTGCACATTATATTTACATGTCACCAGCATATTATGAAAAGACTTTTGGTAAAAGTGTAAATTATAATATGGAGCTTTTAAATTTTGATTCTAAAAAAATGAACAAGGATGAAATATCTAATAAAATTATGAATTGTTACAATGTAATAAATGTTACATTAATGTCTGATATTAAAAAATCAACTGAAGAATCTAGTGCAAATCTAGATATGATTATGTTAGTAATAATAATAGCATCTGGTTGTCTTGCTTTTGTAGTTTTATATAACTTAAACAATGTAAATGTATCAGAAAGAATAAGAGAGTTATCTACTATAAAAGTACTTGGTTTTTATGACAATGAAGTTACAATGTATATATTAAGAGAGAATATAATACTTACTTTCCTTGGTGTATTATGTGGAGCTTTTTTAGGTAAATTATTGCATACATTTATACTTTATACATCTGAAACTGATAATATAATGATGTATCCAGAAATATCTATAAAAGGATACTTATTTTCAGCACTTATAACCATATTCTTCTCAATGATAGTTATGGTTATGATGCATATTAAATTAAAAAAGGTTGATATGATAGATGCATTAAAGTCAAATGAATAATTAAAATAAATTAAAACTCTAAATATAAGTAAAAAATACTTATACTTAGAGTTTTTTTGTATATTATAAGTATAAAAATTGATTAATATATGCGATTAAACTCAGCAGCCTCTGCATCATTTTTAGTATTGTGAACTGTACCTTGTGGATGTTGTGGTGGGGCATATATAACATACAATTTAAGAGGTTTATTACCAAGATTAACTATATCGTGCCATTTGCCAGCAGGTATCATAATAGCATAACCATCAGAAGCTATTTTTTGAAAATCTAAATTATCTTGACTATCTCCCATTTTAACAAGTGCCTCTCCTTCTTCAATACGTATGAATTGGTCACCACTTGTATGAACTTCTAATCCAATATCATCTCCAACACCAATTGACATTAATGTAACTTGTAAATTATTTCCTGTCCATAAAGCAGTACGGAAATTATTATTTTCCTCAGAAGCATCCTCAATATCAATTACAAATGGATTAGGACCATAATCTTTTAATGTAGGAATTGGTCTATTAGATTTTTGGTTATATATTGGCATATTAGGAAACATAGGAGGATACATCATTTGTGGAGCATACCAAAACATATATGGTAACATATTATACATTTGTGGATTAAACATAAATGGATATTGTCTAGGCATATTATACATATTTTATATCTCCTTTTATAGACTTTAATAACATAATATTATAATTAAAAATACAAAGTGCTTATCTACCTTATATTTTTAGAATAAATACGTATTTAAAAAGTAATTAAATCAGCTATATACTTGTTATAGATATTTAAAAATTAAAAGAAATTATTTATGATTAATAGATTTAATTGACACTAATATAGCCTTAAATATATAATCTATATTTAGGTATAAAAATTAAATAGACTAGAGGTGAACTATGACAAACGATATGACAAAGGGAAGTCCCTTAAAAATTTTCATATTATTTTCTATACCACTACTTATAGGAAATATATTTCAACAATTATATAGTATGGTAGATACTATAATAGTAGGTAGATTCGTAGGAGTTGATGCTCTAGCAGCAGTAGGTTCTACAGGATCAATGTTCTTTTTAGTAAATGGAATGATACTAGGATTAACAAGTGGATTCTCTGTATTAGTTTCTCAAAAATTTGGAGCAAAAGATGAAGATGGAATAAAAAAAGCAGTAGCTAGTAATATAAAGTTAACAGTAATTTCAACAATAATAATTACAGCAGTTGCATTATTAGTAAAAAATCCATTGCTTTCTATGATGAATACTCCAGATAATATTTTAAACGATGCAAACACATATATAACTATAATATTTGCAGGTATATTTACTCAAACAGCTTATAATATGGCAGCTGGGATATTAAGAGCCTTAGGAGATAGTAAAACGCCATTATATTTTTTAATAATATCATCAATACTTAACATAGTTTTAGATTTAGTATTTATTGTTAACTTTAAAATGGGAGTTGCAGGAGCAGCTTACGCCACAAATATAGCTCAAGGTTTTTCTGCATTATTATGTTTAGCATATAGTTATAAGAAATTTAAGGTTTTAAGACTTAAGAAAAAAGATTTTAACGTAGAAAAAGATTACTATAAAACACATTTAAAAATTGCTATACCAATGGGATTACAATTTTCAGTAACAGCAGTTGGTATAATTATAGTTCAAAGTGCTGTAAATGTATTTGGATCAGATGTTATAGCATCTTATACAGCATCATCTAAGGTTTTACAATTAGTTATGCAACCATTAGTTTCATTTGGAGTTACAATAGCAACTTATGCAGGGCAAAACTTAGGAGCGAAAAACTATGACCGTATTAAATATGGAATGAAAATAATGAATATTATTTCTATAGTAACTAGTATAATTGCAGGAGCTGTTTTAGTGTTATTTGGAAAGTATTTTGTAATGATGTTTATAGAAAATCCAAGTGATGAAATAATTAGATATACTCAAGAGGTATTAAACTACTCTGCATTATTTATGATATTCTTAGGTTTTATATTTGTATATAGAAACGTGCTACAAGGTATGGGAGAGTCTTTTGTACCTATGATGGCAGGTATTTATGAGTTAGTAGCTAGAAGTTTAGTTGTATTTATACTACCAAAGTATATTGGATTTGCGGGTATATGTTTAGCAGACCCAATTGCATGGATAGCAGCAGCTCTTCCTCTAATGTTTACTTATTATAATAAAATCAAAAAAATAATTCCTGAAAATAAAGAAGGTATTGCTACGTAGCAATACCTTCTTTAATAGGTGGACAGAGAACTTTACTTATTGGATATATATTATATAATAATACTAATAAATAAATTTAATATACTAAAAACTAAAGGGATAGGAGCATATGCTCCTATCTTTTTTACTCTTAAGGATATTATAATACTTTAAAAAATATGGATAATTTCTGAATGTAAGTAATATCAATAAATTGGTTTTGAGCGTAAAAAGATTTTGAGCAACGGACGAAGTCGTTGGCGACATGAAATGTTTCGCCGACACGTCGCTCAAGCGAAGCGAATTTTTTATATATGAAGATATTATAAAATATATATCTTGTGGATAGCTTGTAATCTAATACTTCTTTAGATCAAAGTGAATTTTCTTAATAATTCTTAATAAAATTATATGTATTTTAATAATTTTTACTTTATATAATTAAGAAAACAAAACAAATAGGGGGAATAGGAAGTGAACTGGCTTGCAGAAAAAACAATAAAGCACAAGGGTGTAATAATTATAGCCTTTACGTTAATGGTAGTATTTAGTATATTTGCAGCACCTAACGTAAGCATAAACTACCAAATGGCAGATTATTTACCAGAGGACTCAAAATCAACAGTATCATTAAACTTAATGAACAAAGAATTTGATAAAAGTCCTCCAAATGTAAGGATAATGCTAGAGGATGTAAGTATAGCTGAGGCTTTAAACTATAAAGAAAAAATATCAAAAGTTAATGGAGTAAAGGAAATAAACTGGCTAGATGATAGTGTTAATATACAACAGCCATTAGATATGATAGATACAGATACTCTAAATTCTTGGTATAAAGACAACAATGCTTTATTTACAGCATTAGTAGATAAAGGTGATACTTTAAAACAAACTATTGAAGATATAAAAGAAATAGTAGGGGATAAAGGTATAGTTGCTGGAGATGCAGTAACAGAAAACTATGCAAAAACATCAACAAGTGAAGAAATTCAAAAGATTATGTTATTTATTATACCAGTTATAGTATTAATACTTATGATAAGTACTAGCTCTTGGTTTGAACCATTTTTATTTTTATTTACTGTAGGTATATCTATACTAATAAATACAGGAACAAACATATTCTTAGGTGAGATTTCATTTATAACAAATGCAACAGCTGCAATTTTACAACTAGCAGTATCTATGGACTATGCAATATTTTTACTTCATAGATTTGCAGAATTTAGAGATGAAGGCCTAGATGTAAAAGAAGCTATGGTTAATGCTATGAAAAAGTCTTATACATCTATATTATCAAGCGGACTTACAACTATACTTGGATTCTTAGCTCTTACACTTATGAGATTTAAGATAGGTCCAGATTTAGGTACAGTACTTGCAAAGGGGATAGTGTTTAGTCTTTTATCTGTAATGTTTTTACTTCCAGTTTTAACAATATATACTTACAAAATAATAGATAAAACACATCATAGAAGTTTTATGCCTAGTTTTGATAAGTTTAGTAAAGTTGCATTAAAATTAGGTCCTATATTTGTAATAATAGTAGCTATTTTAGTTTATCCAGCTTATTTAGCTCAAGGTAAAAATAATTTTACATATGGTGCATCCTCTATGGCAAGTAGTGAAAAAACACAAATAGGTAGAGATACTAAAAAAATAGATGATACCTTTGGTAAAAGTAATCCGGTTGTATTTATAGTACCATCAGATGATCCAGTAGATGAAAAAGAAGTTGGAGAAGAAATTAATAATATTAAAGGTGTAACTAGTATTATATCTTACTCAATGAATGTTGGAAATGAAATACCTAAAGATTATGTACCTAAAGATCAATTATCAGATTTAGTTAGTGGTGATTATAGTAGGATGATAGTAACACTTTCTGCAGATGAGGAAAGTGATATTGCTTTTAATGCAGTAAAAGAAATGAGTGAATTAGGTAAAAAATACTTTGGGGATGATTATTATATAGCTGGAGGTAGTCCAAGTGCTTATGATATTAAGGAAACTGTAACTAGCGACAATGTAATTACAACTTTAGGAGCAATTATAGCAATAGGAGTTGTAATAATGCTTACTTATCGTTCTTTATCAATACCAATAATATTATTAATAGCTATTGAAGCTTCAATATGGATAAATCTTTCTTATTCATATTTTAATGGTATAAGTATAGCTTACATTGGATTTATGGTAATAAGTGCTGTTCAGCTAGGAGCAACAGTTGACTATGCCATATTATTTGCAAATGGATACTTAGAAAATAGAAAAGAATACAATAAGCACGATTCAGCAATTAATACATTAAAAACCTCTACAGGTGCAATACTTACTTCTGGTACTATTTTGGCTTTAGCTGGATTTACTTTAGGTAAAATATCTACAAATGAAGTAATAGCACAACTTGGAATACTAATAGGTAGAGGAGCAATACTTTCAATGATATCAGTATTATTCTTCTTGCCAACAGTTTTAATTATATGTGATAAATTAATTGAAAAAACAACTATGAAAACACATTTTTATAAGGAGGGAGAAAAAAATGAGCAATTATGTAAAAACTAAGAATGTAAAAAAAGCAAGTACTTTTGTACTTACTACATCAATATTAATGGGGAGTGTATATCCTGCATTTGCAGATACAAATACATCTAAAGATGAGGTTGTATACGTTAAGTTAAATAATAATGGAAATGTAGACAATGTATATGTTGTAAATAGTTTTGATGTAAAAAATGGTGAAAAAATAGTAGATTACGGAAGATATTCTAATGTATTAAATCTTTCTACAAGTGATAAATTAAACTATTCAAGTGGTGTAGTTGATGTTAATGTAAGTGATACAAATAAAAAGTTTTATTATCAAGGTGATATGAAAAATTGTGAAATACCTTGGGATATAAATATAAGATATACTCTTGATGGCAAAAATATATCTTCAGAGGAATTAGCAGGTAAAAGTGGAAATTTAGAAATAAGTTTTGATATAAAGAAAAATGATACTGTAGATGAAGTTTTCTTTAATAACTATGCATTACAAATATCTTTAACTTTAGATGGAGATAAATGTAGTGATATTATAGCTGATGGAGGAACTATTGCTAGTGTAGGAAATAATAAGACTATTACCTATATAAAGTTAGCAGGGGAAGAAGCAAGCTACACTATAAACTCAAATGTTGAGAACTTTGAAATGGACTCAATATCTTTTAATGGATTAAATATGGATATGAATGTAGATGTAAATGTTGATGATATGACTAGTTCATTTGATACTTTAGTTGATGCAATAGATAAATTAAATGATGGAGCTTCAGAGCTAAAAAGTGGTGTAGATACTTATAAAAATGGAGTAAGTACACTTTATACTGGTAGTTCAAAATTGCTAGAAGGAGTTAGTAGCTATAAGAGTGGAGTAAATACACTTTATACTGGTAGTTCAAAATTACAAGAAGGAGTTAGTAGCTATAAGAGTGGAGTAAATAGTTTAGATAAAGGAATAAATAGTCTACAAAGTGGATTAAATGGATATAAAGATGGAGTTAATTCTCTTTATAGTAATAGCCAAAAACTATTAGAAGGGGCTAAAAGTTTAAATAGTGGTGTGAAAGCTTTAGAATCTGGAGTTAGTTCTTTAAATCAAGGAGTTAATAATTTAGAATCAGGTTTAAATACCTTAGCTTATGGATCATCTAGTTACAAACAAAATGTAAATAGCTATGTACAATCAGTGAATCAAGTTGTATCAGCTTTAAAATCAAATTTAAGTGAAGAGCAAATAGAAGCTTTAAATTTAGATGCTCTTGTATCAGGTGCACAAGGTTTAGCATCAGCATATGAAAATATAGATTTAGGTATAAATAACTCTAAAGTTGGTGCTAGTTCAATAAGTGATGGTGCAGGAAGTTTAGCAAACAATATAGGAACTTTATCTCAAGGTTCAAATAATCTTTACAGTGGTATTGAAGCACTTAGTGGTGGAAGTGGTGCCTTGTTAAGTGGAATAAATGAAATAGAAGGTGGAGCATCAAGTTTAAAAAGTGGAAGTAGTGCATTAGTAAGTGGAATAAATGAAATAGAAGGTGGAGCATCAAGCTTAAAAAGTGGAAGCAGTGCATTAGTAAGTGGAATAAATGAAATAGAAGGTGGAGCATCAAGTTTAAAAAATGGAAGTAGCACATTAGTAAGTGGAATTGATAGTATAGGAGAAGGTGTATCAGCTTTAAGTAAAGGAACTAATGAGCTTAATAGTAAAACATCAAATTTACCAGATGAGATAGATGATAAAATAGATGAAATGGTATCAAAATACTCTAATAGTGATTTTAATCCAGTATCTTTTGCAAGTGAAGAAAATACTAATGTAGAATCGGTACAATTTGCTATAAGAACTGATGCAATAAAAGTAAAAGATGAAGAAAAGGTTGAAGAAGAAAAAGTAGAAGAAAAAAATATGTGGCAACTATTTACAGATTTATTTAAAAAAGGTAAATAGTGAAAATTAACTTTGCTAATAATTTACAAAACATGATAAAATATATAAGTAAAATGAAATAAAAGGGCATATCTTAAGTTATTACTTAAGGTAAGCCCTTAAGTAATATAGGGGAGAATTGATATGTCTAAAATATTAATTGTTGATGATGATAGAGAAATAGCATCACTTATAGGTGATAGTTTATATGATGAAGGTTATGAAACTTTATTGGCATATGACGGAGAGATTGCATTAGAGAAAGTATCTAACAATTTAGATTTAGAAATGATTATACTTGATATTATGATGCCTAAAGTAGATGGATTAGAAGTATGTAGAAAAATAAGAGAAAAAGTAAGTTGTCCAATAATATTTGTAAGTGCAAAAAGTAGGACATTAGATACTGTATTAGGATTAGAAATAGGAGCAGATGATTATATAACTAAACCTTTTATAGTAGATGAATTAGTTGCAAGGGTAAAGGCTCATCTAAGAAGAGAAAAAAGAAGAAATAGTATAGGAAATAATATAATCAAAATTGGTGAAATAGAAATACATAAAGATAGCTATGAAGTATACCTTAATAAAGAATTAATAGATTTATCAACTAGAGAATTTCAATTATTTTTATACTTATGTGAAAATGCAGGACAAGTATTATCTAGAGAACAAATATTTAATTCTGTATGGGGAAGTGATTTTGGTGATATAGGTACTGTAGCAGTAAATATAAAAAGTTTAAGAGATAAAATTGATAAGGAAAATAAATACATAAAAACTATATGGGGTGTAGGGTACAAACTTATAAAGCCTATAGGAGAGGTTATATGAACTTAAAAAAGAAGCTTAGTATTATTGTTTTATTATGCTTTACTTTAAATATGCTACTTTTATTTGGTTATTATGAGTTAGTTTTATACGATAAAATAGAAGAAAGTCTTAATACTATGCAGATAGAATTAAGAAATGATGTAAATTATATATCATCACAAATAAAAAGATTACAAGGCACGGATAATATTAAAGATTGGATAAATAACATTGATAATATTGATAGCATTAATATAAGCATAGAAAGAGGCGATAATACTTTATTATATGAGTATAAAACATATGAAAAATCATTACTAAATGTAACATTTACAGATTTAATTAATATTAAAGATAATGTATATATGATAAAGGTTGAGAGACCTCTTCAAATAAGTAAGATTAGAAATATTCCATTTATTAAAGATATAGTAGTAGCAGAAGTTGTTATAGGAGTATTTATTTTAATTTTTATACTAATTATTATTTATTATAAAATAGTAAATCCAATAATGTATTTACAAAAGGATATAGAAAACTATAAGTTTGGCATAAAGCCAATAAAAACTAATAGATGTGATGAAATAGGATGGTTAAAAAATAATTTTGTAGAGCTTACGGAAAAACTAGATGAAGAAAAGAAAAATCAAAATAGAATAATAGCTTCTATTTCACATGATATAAAAACACCACTTACATCTATTATGGGATATTCAGAGATGATAAAAAATAAAAATATATCTCAAGAAAGAAAAAATAGATATATGGAAATAATCTACTCTAAATCTCAAAATATTAAAGAGTTAATAGATGAATTTGATATTTATTTAGGATCTAATTTAGAAAGTAGTATAAAAAAGAAACCTATATCAGTAAAAGAATTATCAAAAATTATTGACGAAGAGTATAGGGATGAATTAACACAATTATGCATAGAATTTGATATAAAATCTAATTGTGATGAATCTATATTAAATATAGATATGTCAAAAATGAGAAGAGTCTTTGGAAACATTATTGGAAACAGTATAAAAAATATGAAAAAAGATTACAAGAAAATTGAAATTAACTTTAATAATGATAAAGAAAATATTTTGATTTCTATAGCAGATAATGGATGTGGAGTGGATGATGATAAGATAGATAAAATTTTTGAAGCACTTTATACATCTGATAAAAGTAGAAATGTAGCAGGATTAGGGTTGTCAATTTGTAAGAGTATAGTAGAATGTCATGGTGGAAAGATATATGCAAAAAATAACTTTTATGGTGGCCTTACTATAGTTATAGTTTTAAAGCGTAATAATTAATTTAATTATTTTAATACTAAAATACCCTTGGGTAGTGAATCGCTACCTAAGGGTATTTTTTATGTACAAGGAAACTATATTAATTTTAATAAAATAGTTATTACACCAAGAATTCCAAGACATGTACCTACAACTTTATTTAACTTTTTAATCTCACACTTATTTGCAAACTTTGCACTAACATAAGCACCAATAACACAACAAATTACAACTAATAAAGTTGGTAAAATTTCAACTGTAGCTCCCATAGAAATATGACTTACAGTACCAGTTAAAGCAACCAAAGTCATAATCATAGTACTTGTACCTACAGCCACTTTTAAATTATAACCAAGATGCAATGTAAATACTGTAAGCATTAAAATTCCTCCGCCACTTCCAGTAAATCCACAAATCCAACCTATACCACATCCAAATAACATTGATTGTGTGATTTTTTTCTTACTTATGTGTTCTAATCCAGATTCAGCATCATGACCTTCTTCAATAGGCTTTATTAAAAACTTTATACCAAGTCCAATTGTAGTTATCATAGAAATATATCCTAGTCCATCTGG
The DNA here is from genome assembly GCF_958366745.1 of uncultured Romboutsia sp. Taxonomy (NCBI): domain Bacteria; kingdom Bacillati; phylum Bacillota; class Clostridia; order Peptostreptococcales; family Peptostreptococcaceae; genus Romboutsia; species uncultured Romboutsia sp. Next base: position 1,447 of record NZ_CATXCO010000024.1, on the reverse strand, counting down.
TTGAGACTGTGAAAAAAGGTATCCACAATAGCTACCTATAATAGTTCCTATAAAAGCTGTAATTGCAACAAGCATACCATTTTTTAAATCAATATTCTTATTTTTATAATAAGTGTATGCAGTAAGTAAACTAGCAAGAACATCAGCTGCAAGTGCTACTGTTACAGCATCATAACTTTGCCATTCACATACACTGACAAGTAAAGGTGTGATAACTACTGCGGCAGAAAGACCCGCAAGCCCAGTTACAACACCAGCACCAGCTCCGGCTAAAATATAAACAAGGTATAACATAGTTTATTTTCCCCCTTTAGTTTATCTTATAATACTAATTTCTTTTTCAATTTATATATTTAATTATACATTAGAAACTATTTGATTTAACTATATAATATAAACTTTTAATAAATTTTAATATTTTATTAACTTTATTATTTTTTAATTAGAGTCTATTTTTCTGATTAAATTAGTTTATTAAAAGAATACATTATATAGCTAAATCTAACTAAAAGATAATTTATAGTCACAATTATCTCAAAATAGTATCATCTCATTATAAAGGAATATAGTATTTAAAATTCAAAAGTTAAATAATACAATAAATATCAACTGGAAAAACTTGTAAAAAGATGTAGAATATTATAGAATAATAGGGTGTATAATGATAAGGTACATAATGGATAATCTAACAAAATATATAGGGGATATTCAATTATGAATTATTATGAAAGGCAAAAATATGGTTATAAAAAGGCATTTTAAAAAATTAATAACAACAACATTAGTTGGAATTACTGTACTTACACCTATAAATAAATTATCTTATGCCCAATCCAAAAACTTAATATTTAATAACATAAATATAGAACAAGGTATAAGTCAATCTACTATAGAGGATATATTCCAAGATAGTGAAGGGTATATATGGCTAGGTACAAATGATGGTTTAAATAGATATAATGGATATGAATTTAAAAATTACAACTATGAAGAATATCAAAATAGTATAAGTCATAATGGAATAACAGATATAACTGAAGACAAATACGGTAACATTTGGGTAAATACAGTTAGTGGAGTAAATAAGATAAACAAAAAGACAGAAAAAATATCAAACTACACAGAAATTAACGGAAAAATAAAAGAGGATAGTACTACAGAAATTATAGTAACAAAAGATAATAATATTTTAGTAGGTACATATGAAGGATTAAACATATACAATGCTAAAGAAGATAGATTTGATATTATATTAGAACAAAAAGATGGAATCTTAAGTAGTTGTATATATTCAATAGATGAAGATATTAACGGGAATATATGGATAGGTACGGAATTAGGTTTAAATAAGCTATCTAAAGATTTTAAAGTTTTAGAAACATATACAAGTGAAAGTGAAATCTACAATATATTTTGTGATGATGAAAATGGATTTGTATGGGCAGGG
>NZ_CATXCO010000023.1:0-18949 GCF_958366745.1 uncultured Romboutsia sp. | reverse complement strand
CAGCTCAAAATTCAGATATATACTTCCAAACAAGAGAGGCTGGAAATAAGTTTTATTATCAAATAGTTCCTATAGTAGAAGGATATATGAATGAAGTAAGTAAATTAACAGGTAGAAGCTATGGTTTATTTGATTACTATGGTGCTCCAGATGCAACTAACATATTAATTGCTATGGGATCAGTAACTGAGACTATAGAAGAAACTATAGATGAATTAAATTCTAAAGGAGAGAAATTAGGTTTAGTAAAAGTTCACTTATATAGACCATTTTCAACAAAACATTTACTAAATGTTATACCTAAGACTGTAGAAAAAATATGTGTACTAGATAGGACAAAAGAACCAGGATCTATAGGAGAACCACTTTATTTAGATGTACGTTCAGCATTCTATGAAGAACAAAATGCACCTATGATAATCGGTGGAAGATATGGGTTAGGTTCAAAAGACGTAACACCAGCAAGTATAAAAGCTATATTTGATAATTTAGCAAGTGTTAACCCTAAAAATCAATTTACAGTTGGTATAGATGATGATGTAACAAATACTTCAATACCAGTTGATGCAAGTTTTAAATTAGAACACAAAGATACTATAAACTGTAAATTCTGGGGACTAGGATCAGATGGTACAGTAGGAGCTAATAAACAAGCTATAAAAATAATAGGAGATAACACTAAGAAATATGTGCAAGCATATTTTGCATATGACTCTAAAAAATCTGGTGGTATAACAATGTCTCACTTAAGATTTGGAGATTCTCCTATAAGATCAACATATTTAATAGATAATGCAGACTATATAGCTTGCCACAATCAATCTTATGTAAATCAATATGATTTATTAAAAGGTCTTAAAAAAGGTGGAACTTTTGTATTAAATACTATATGGAATGAATCAGAATTAGAAACTCATTTACCAGCAAAAATGAAAAATTATTTAGCTAAAAATGAAATAAAATTCTATACAGTAAATGCTACTAAGATAGCTCAAGAAATTGGACTTGGAAATAGAATAAATATGATAATGCAATCTGCATTCTTTAAATTAGCTAACATAATCCCTGAAGATGAAGCTACTCAATATTTAAAAGATTCTATAAGCAAAGCTTATGGTAAAAAAGGTGAAAAAGTTGTTAATATGAACTATGAAGCAGTTGAACAAGGTAAAAATGCTTTAGTTCAAATAAACATACCTTCATCTTGGGCTACAGCTACAGATGATGATAATACAAATACACAAGAACCAGAATTTATAACAAATATATTAAGACCAATAAATGCACAAGAAGGAGATAGTTTACCTGTAAGTACATTTAACGGTATAGAAGATGGTACATTCCCTCAAGGAACAGCAGCTTATGAAAAACGTGGTATAGCTGTAAATGTACCAGAATGGATATTAGAAAACTGTATTCAATGTAATCAATGTTCATATATATGTCCTCACTCAACTATCAGACCATTCCTTTTAAATGATGAAGAATTACAAAATGCACCAGAAGGATTTGAAACTAAAAAAGCTGTAGGAAGAGGATTCGATGGATTACAATATAAAATCCAAGTAGATACTATGGATTGTACAGGATGCGGAAACTGTGCTGATGTATGCCCAGCCAAAGATAAGGCATTAGTTATGAAACCTCTTGAAACTCAAACTGAAAAAGAAATACCAAATTGGGATTATGCTATATCTAGTGTTTCTGATAAAGGTTATTTAGTAGAAGGGAAAACAGTTAAGGATTCTCAATTTAAGATGCCACTGTACGAATTCTCAGGGGCATGTGCAGGATGCGGTGAACCTGCATATATTAAATTAGTTACTCAATTATATGGAGATAGAATGATGATAGCAAATGCTACAGGATGTTCATCTATATGGGGTGGATCCGCTCCTACAACTCCATATACTGTAAACCATGAAGGTAAAGGTCCAGCTTGGGCAAACTCTTTATTTGAAGATAACGCAGAGTTTGGATATGGTATGTATCTAGGTGTTAAACAAATAAGAAATAAAATAAAAGAAGATATGCAAGAATTAATATCTATGCCAGAGGCTTCGTCTTTTAAAGATGTATTTGAAAACTGGATAGCTAATATGAATAATGGAGAAGCATCTAAAGAAGCTAGTAAAAAGGTAATAGAAGCAATAGAAAATTGCAATTGTGATGGAAGAGCTAAAGAGCTAATAGAATGTTTAAGAGAGAAGAAAGATTATTTAGTTAAAAAATCTCAATGGATAGTAGGTGGAGATGGTTGGGCATACGATATAGGATATGGAGGACTTGACCATGTTCTTGCATCAGGTGAGGACATAAATGTATTAGTATTTGATACAGAAATATACTCTAATACAGGAGGACAAGCATCAAAATCTACTCCAGTAGCAGCAATGGCAAAATTCGCAGCAGCAGGTAAGAGATCTAAGAAGAAAGATCTAGGTATGATGGCTATGAGCTATGGAAATGTATATGTTGCTCAAGTTGGTATGGGAGCAGATAAGAACCAAGTATTAAAAGCCATAAGAGAAGCTGAAGAATATGATGGTCCATCATTAATCATAGCTTATGCACCATGTATATCTCATGGATTAAAAGAAGGTATGGGAAGAAGTACTGCTAATCAAGCTCAAGCAGTTGCTTGTGGATATTGGCACTTATATAGATACAACCCAGTATTAAAAGAACAAGGAAAGAATCCATTTACTTTAGATTCTAAGGAACCAACTGAAAGTTTTAGAGATTTCTTAATGGGACAAGTAAGATATTCTGCTATATCTAAGCAATTCCCAGATGTTGCAGAAGAATTATTTAATTTAGCTGAGGAATATTCTAAAGAAAGATATGAAAATTACAAGAGATTAGCAAATCAAGGTTAAATTATTAAGCGTATATCTATTTAGATATACGCTTTTATAATATTGTGGGATATTTTTACATATTATTTGAATTTATGTTATAATTGTTTAAATCAATTTATTGATATATATATTAAGAGATAATATTAAAAAATATTATTTAAAATCAGAAAAGAGGAATAGTTATGTCAAAAAAAACTAAAACAACTGCTCTAGTGTTAATGTTGATAATATTAACTTCCAAGATAACAGGATTTTTTAGAGATATAGTATTAGCACAAACATTTGGTGCAGGTGAAATAACTGATGCATATCTGACTGCTCTTAATATACCGGTGGTTTTATTTGACGGTATAAGTGCAGCTTTAGGGACAACATTTATACCAATATATTTCAAAATTAAATCAAGTAAAGGACAAGAGGAAGTAAATAAGTTTACAAGTAATATTCTTAATATAGTTATACTCATAAGTCTCGTATTCGTATTACTAGGCGTGATATTTGCACCATATATAGTAAAAATATTTGCAGTAGGGTTTAAGGGAGATGTTTTTGATTTAACAGTAAATTACTCTAAAATATTAATATTTTCAATGGTATTTATAGCTATAAATGGATTGGTATCATCATATTTAGTAGCATCAGGTAATGTATATATTTCAGGTGCAATAACTATACCATTTAATATATTTGTTATAATAGCTATTATTTTTGCATCAGTAACAGAATCTTATGTTATGGTTTATGGAACTTTAATTGCATATATAGCTCAATTATTATTTCAGTTGCCTTTATTAATAAAAAAAGGATATAAACATAGGTTAACTGTAAATTTAAGAGACGAAAATATAAGGCAAATACTATTTTTAGTTATACCAGTATTTATAGGTTCATATATTAATCAAATAAATGCCGTAGTAAATAGAACCTTAGCATCAACGCTAGATAGCGGTAGCATAACAGCATTAAATTATGCTAATAAGCTAAATATGTTTGCAGTAGGGGTAATAGCCGTAGCTATATCTACAATAATGTACCCGATACTTTCAAAACTAGCTAGTGAAGGAAATAAAAAATTATTTAAAATAAATATTTCAAAGTCTATAAATATGATAGTAATAATAATGTTACCTATAATGGTTGTAATGACAACTTTTTCTACTGAAATAGTAAAAGTTCTTTTTGAAGAGGGCTCTTTTAACTCACATGATACATATTTGACATCAACAGCATTATTTTTCTATTCTATAGGAATACTAGCCTATGGACTAAAAGAGTTATTAGCGAAGTCATTTTATTCGTTACAAGATACTAAAACGCCTGTTAGAAATGCAACTATATCAGTAGTTATAAATATTGTTTTTTCTATAATTTTAGTAAATATAATGGGGATAGGGGGACTAGCATTGGCAAGTTCTATATCAGCTACTGTAACTACGATGCTTTTATTAATATCTCTAAGGAAAAAAATAGGTAAGATAGGGTTTAGTTATATATTAAAAACATTTATTAAAGGAGCTATAGCATCTATTGTAATGTATATAATTATGAGAATTGCTTATAATTATATATTTATTTATGGAAGTAGATTTGCTTTAGAATCTAGAAAATTTATAGCATTTAATTGTTTTATATCTGTAATATTAGGAATGAGTACATATTTAATTGTAGTATTTGCATTAAAAGTAAAAGAAGTAAAAGAGATATTTGATGCAATACTGTTTAAGTTGAAAAACTATTTTATATAGTAAATAAACATATAGATGAAAGGGGATTTTTTATGAGGAGGCTAATATATTTTATTGTATTGATAGTATCTATAACTCCTGTATTAACACATATATTGGAAAAAAATTATATAGCAGCTATAGTATATGGGATTTTTTTTATGTTCATTTTGTATCCATTTATAAAAAGGTTTATGGCTATAAGTAATTATGAGTAATAAATATATAATCATTAAAAATATTAATAATAATTATATATATCTTAAATAATTAAAATTAGTAAAATTCATAATATTAAAATTATCCTATGATATAATTTAATAGATATTAATTTTGGTGTATGAGGAGAAGGAGTAATTATGAATAGCTTAAAAGAAGCTTTAATTAAAGAAATACCAGTATTTAGGGAGTTGGGGCATAAATTTGTAAATAAAGAAGTTTCATCAGGAGACTTTAAGGCAATGTCTGGTGGTATGGGTTCTTATGCTCAACGTGGTGGGCAAGACTTTATGATAAGACTTAGAATTCCATCAGGAATAATGAGTATGGATAAATTTAAAAAAGTATATGAATTAGCAAAAAAACAAAATTTAGATAAAGTACATTTAACTACTAGACAAGCGATACAGTTACATAGTTTATCTATAGATGGTGTTTGTGATACAATGGAAGAAGCTCTAAAAAATGACATATTTACACGTGGAGGAGGGGGAAATTTCCCGAGAAATGTATCAATATCGCCATTATCAGGTGTAGATGTAGAAGAAGCATTTGATGTTACTCCATATGCAGAAGCAGTAAATGAGCACTTTATGAGTAAAATAACTACATATAAATTACCAAGAAAATTAAAAGTATCGTTCTCAAGTAGTGAAAAAGATTGTGGAAATAGTACTGTGGCAGATTTAGGTTTTTTAGCTATAAAAAAGGACAATAAAGAATATTTTAAAGTTTATATAGGTGGAGGGATTGGAAAAAATCCAGCCAAGTCAGTAGAGTTTGACTCATTAATAAATCCTAATGAAATATTATATCATGTAGAGGCTATAACAAATTTATTTATAGCTGAAGGTGATTATGAGAATAAAAATAAAGCTCGTATAAGATATATTGTTGATAGAATGGGAGAAGAAGCATTCTTAAATTGCTATAAAGAACATCTTAATAAAGTATTTGAAAGTGAAAATTTAGATGTAAATATAGAATATAAAGAATACAAAAAACAAGGTATAAAAACTAGTATAACTCATAATAGATTAATACCACAAAAACAAGAAGGTCTTTATAGTGTATACTTCCATCCTGTATGTGGTCAGCTATCTATGAGTAATTATAAATTATTAATAGATAAATTAGATAAATTAGAAGATATAGAAATTAGATTATCTATGAATGAAGGTATGTATATAAGAAACTTAAATGGAGAAGAAGCTGTTGAATTAATAAATCTTACTCAAAATTTAGGTGGAGAAACTAAATTAGAGCAAAGTGTAGCGTGCATAGGTTCTAATATATGTCAAATAGGCATAGCTGATAGTCAAGGTATGTTAGAAGATATATTAAAATATTTTAAAGAAAAGAATTTTAATGATGATATACTTCCTAAAATAAGAATATCAGGATGTACAAACTCTTGTGGAACACATCAAATGGGAATACTAGGATTTGCAGGAAAGAAAAAAAGAGTAAATAATGTAGTTACAGAATCTTTTGAACTTTATCTAGGTGGGGAAAAAGGAAAAGACAAGACAAAATTAGGAAGTTATATAGGAGATATAACTAGAGAGAATGTACCAGAATTCTTATATGAGTTAGCTAAATCAGTAGAAGAATCTAATTTAACTTATGAAGAATATATAGTAGAAAATAATGAACAGTTAAATAATATAATAGATAAGTATTTAGCTGAAGAAAGAGTAGTTAAAGCTTAATTATATATATTAAGAGTCCTTTAAATTGTAAGAGCTCTTTTTTCATACTAAATGATTGAAGTATATAGAAATTATAGCTTGTTTAACTCAAATATATATAAAATGAAAAATAACAAATTAGTAAAGAATACATAGATTTTATAGTAAATTTAAATACAGTAGAATACAATTAAGTATATAGAAAAAAGCATATTTAGTGAGGAGGGAGGACAATGAAGTTAATATGGCTAATTGTGGCTATTTTATTTGCAGTAGCAGAACTTATGACAACTACATTAACACTAATTTGGTTTAGTATAGGGGCTGTAATATTAATATTTCTTAGTAGTATAATAGATAGTATTTTGATTCAAATAATAATATTTGCAATAATTTCTACATTAATGCTAACCATAGCTACTAAAAAATTTATAAAACAGGATAAAGATTATAAATATAATACTAATTTACAAGCTATTATAAATAAAAAAGGTATAGTAAAAGAAACTATATATCCAAATAAAGTTGGGATTGTAATTATTGAGGGAGAAAGCTGGAGTGCAATCTCATATGATAATGAGAAGATAGATAAAGAGGAAATGGTAGAAGTATTAAAAATAGAGGGTGTTAAGGTAGTAGTAAAAAAAATTGATTAAAGGGAGAGTGACATATGGATTTTATATTTAGTTTAGTGTTACCTATAGTAATAGTAGCAGTAGTAGTTATAATAGGGTTATCTTGTGTAAAAGTAGTTAAGCAGTCTAAAGTTGGAATAATTATGAGACTAGGTAAGTTTCGTAAGGTAGCAGATACAGGTGTACATTTTTTAGTTCCATTTTTAGATCAAATGAGTTACATTATAGATTTAAGGGAGAAGGTAGTAGATTTTCCTCCACAACCAGTGATAACTAAGGATAACGTAACAATGCAAATTGACACTGTTGTTTATTATAGAATAACAGATCCAGTAAGATACACATTTGAAATAGCTAATCCTATAACTGCTATTGAAAATTTAACAGCAACAACGCTTAGAAATATAATTGGTGAACTGGATTTAGATGAAACTTTGACATCTAGAGATATAATAAATACAAAAATGAGAGTTATACTAGATGAAGCAACTGATAAATGGGGTATAAAAGTTAATAGAGTAGAATTAAAAAATATTATGCCACCTCATGATATACAAGTTACGATGGAAAAGCAAATGAGAGCTGAAAGAGAAAGAAGAGAATCAATACTTCAAGCAGAGGGAAATAAAGCAGCAGCAATACTTCAGGCAGAAGGAGAAAAACAGTCAGCAATACTTAGAGCGGAAGCAAAAAAAGAATCAATGATTCGTGAAGCAGAAGGAGAGAAACAATCAGCAATACTTAGAGCAGAAGGTGAAGCAGAATCAATAAAGAAAATAGCTTTAGCAAAAGGTCAAGGTGAAGCTGAGATAATTACAAATGTCCAAAGAGCAACTGCACAAGGTTTAAGAGAAGTATTTTTAGCTATGAAAGAATCTGAAGTAGATGATAATATTATAGCACTTAAATCCATAGAAGCATTAGAAAAAGTAGCAAATGGTAATGCAACAAAGCTAGTCCTTCCATCAGATACTGTGAAATTTTTAGGAACGTTTAAAGGAATAAAAGAAGTTCTAAGTGAAGATAAATAAATAATTTAAAATAAAAAATAACCTTTTATATTTATAGTCGAATATAAGGTTATTTTTTATTTTATTAAAGTAAATTTTAAAAAATAAATTAATAAAAAATTTACTTAAAAACTAGGGGGAATTAAAGATTGATGAAAAAATGATTTTAAATGCAGAGATTTGTAAAAACACATATTAAAAAATACTTAAATGTCTGAATTTTTATAACGGTTAATTATAAAATATTGTATTTTTTATTATATAATTAAGTAACAAATAATAAAATTTGAGGTTCAAGGGGGAAATTTTATAGATGGCATATAAAAAGATACCGGATTATGAAGATATTATTGATATAAATAATATAGATAAGTTCAAACGAGGGGAATTGTATGATAGTTATAATTTTTTAGGAAGTCATAAATCGAGATATAAAGGTAAGATAGGAATATGTTTTAATGTATGGGCGCCAAATGCAAAGAATGTTTATTTAGTTGGAGATTTTAATGATTGGAACAAAGAAGTTTATCCTATGGAAAATATAGAAGGAAGCGGAATTTGGACTATATTTTTAACTAATGCAAAACAAGGACAAGCGTATAAGTACAATGTAATCGGATGTGATGGAGTTAGTAGAATGAAATCTGACCCTTATGCGGTATTTTCAGAAAAAAGACCAAATACAGCTTCAATAATATACACAAATGATAACTACAAATGGAATGATAGAAAATGGCAAAGAGAAAAGCAAAAAATTGTTCATGATAATAGTCCAATGAATATATATGAAGTTCATCTAGGTTCTTGGAAGAGAAAATGGGACGGAGAATTTTTTTCATATGAAGAATTATATGAAATGATAGAATATGTAAAAGATATGGGATATACACATATAGAACTAATGCCTATAACTGAACATCCGCTAGATGAATCTTGGGGATATCAAACTATAGGATATTATAGTAGTACAAGTAGGTATGGAACACCTACTGAGTTTAAAGCATTTATAGATAAATGCCATGAAAATGGTATTGGAGTAATATTAGATTTTGCATATAGTCATTTTTGTAAAGATGCTCATGGACTATATAAATTTGATGGATCTGCACAATTTGAATATTCAGATCCTTTAAAAGCTGAAAATATAGGATGGGGAACTGCTCATTTTGATTTAGGCAAACCAGAGGTTAACAGTTTTTTAATTTCTAATGTACTTTATTGGTTTAATGAATATCATATAGATGGAATAAGAGTGGATGCAGTTTCTAGTATGCTTTACTTAGATTATGATATTGGAGAATGGAGACCTAATAAATACGGTGGAAGAGAAAATTTAGAAGCAATAGATTTCTTAAAAAGATTAAACAAAATTGTTTATACTACAGTTAATAATCCAATTATAATAGCCGAAGAATCAACAGCATGGCCTATGGTGACTGGGGCAACGTATTCAGGTGCTCTTGGATTTACATATAAATGGAATATGGGATGGATGAATGATACATTGAAATATATGGAGATGGACCCTATATACAGAAAACACCATCATGAATTAATTACATTCTCTTTCATGTATGCATTTTCAGAGAACTTCATCTTACCACTATCACATGATGAAGTTGTCCATGGTAAAAAATCGTTATTAGATAAAATGCCAGGAGATCCTTGGCAGAAATTTGCTTCATTAAGAACGTTATATGCATATTATATGATGCACCCAGGGAAAAAATTATTGTTTATGGGATCAGAATTTGGACAAGGATTGGAATGGAGATATGCATACGGACTAGAATGGGAACTACTAGAAAGAGAACCTCATATGAAAATGAAAGATTATGTAAAAGACTTAAATCATTTATATAAAAATGAAAAAGCTCTGCATGAAATAGATAATACGTATGAAGGATTTGATTTTATAGATCCACATAATAGTGAACAAAGTATAATAACTTTAATGCGAAAGGGAAAAAATGAAAGAGATTTTATAATAGCAGTTATAAACTTTACTCCTGTAGTTAGATATAATTATAAAATAGGAGTACCATATGAAGGGGTTTATGAAGAGGTATTTAATACTGATAATGAAAAATATTGGGGATCAAATCAGACAATGGAAAGTTCAGAACTGACATCATATCCAGAGAAATGGCATAATAAAGATAATCATATAAGAATAAAAGTACCGCCTTTAGGAGCTACATTTATAAAAGGTAAGGAACTAAAAATAGACACTATACAAATAGATCCTAATAGTAAAGTATCCATAGGGGGTAAAGATAAAAAAGTCAATAAAGTGAATCCTAAAACTAAAACTCAAAAATTATAAATTAGATAAGGATAAATATTAAGGGGGATAAGTAATGAAAAAAGATATGCTAGCTATGATTTTAGCAGGGGGCCAAGGATCAAGACTAGGAGTTTTTACAAAAAGAATTGCTAAACCAGCAGTTTCATTTGGGGGAAAGTATAGAATAATAGATTTTGTTTTAAGTAACTGTTCTAACTCAGGTATTGATACAGTTGGTGTATTAACTCAATACAAACCACAAATACTAAATTCACATATCGGTATGGGGGACCATTGGGATTTAGATAGAATAAATGGTGGAGTGCATATACTACAACCATATATGAATGAAAAAGAGGGAAATTGGTATAGAGGTACTGCACATGCAATACATCAAAATATGGATTTTATAGATAGTTATAATCCAGAGTATGTATTAATATTATCAGGAGATCACATATACAAAATGGATTATAGTAAAATGCTAGACCATCATAAAAAGATGGGATCAAAAGCAACTATTGGAGTAATAGAGGTTCCTTGGGATGAAGCTTCGAGATTTGGGATAATGAATACTAATGAAGATTCATCAATATATGAATTTGAAGAAAAACCAGCGAATCCAAAAAGTAATTTAGCATCAATGGGTGTATACATATTTGATTGGAAAATGTTGAAAGGATACTTTGAAGAAGTAGATAATAATGGAGCAAATTATGATGATTTCGGTAAAAATTTAATACCTAAGATGTTAGAAGATCAAATACCTATGTTTGCATATCCATTTAAAGGTTACTGGAGGGATGTAGGTACAATAGAAAGTTTATGGGAAGCTAATATGGATATTATAAAATCTAATGATGAAATAGACTTAAATAGTTCTAAGTGGAAAATATACACAAATACTATGTCGATGCCACCTCAATATATAGGTAAAGATTCTGATATACAAAAATCATTAGTAGCAGATGGGTGTAAAGTATTAGGAAAAATAGAAAACTCAGTTTTATCTCATGGGGTATCAGTAGGAAGCGATAGTATAATAAAAGATTCTGTAATAATGCCTAATGTAAAGATCGGTAAAAATGTAATAATAGAAAAAGCTATGATAGGCGAAGGTGCAATAATAGAAGATAATACTATTATAAAAGAGCAAGATGGTATAAATGTTATATCTGAGTATGAAGTAGTAAAAGCTCAGCTTGAATTAGAAGGGGGATTTTAATCATGAGAAGTGAATGTGTAGGTATAATAAATTTAGATAATAAAAACGACTTAACTATGAATCAACTTACAAACGTAAGGCCAATAGCGTCTCTTCCGATTGCAGGAAGATATAGAGTTATAGATTTTTCACTTTCAAACATGGTGAATTCAGGTATAACTAATGTAGGAATATTTGCTAAAGAAAAGTATAGATCATTAACAGACCATCTAGGAAGTGGTAAGGATTGGGATTTAAGTAGAAAAACAGGCGGATTATTTATATTTAGTCCTGAGAATACAAAGGATAGAAGTAAATATCCATATAGAAATGGAGATATTTACAATATACTAGCTAATATAGATTATATAGAGAGATGTGAAGAAGAGTATATATTAATAGCACCAAGTTATATGATAGGAAATATAGATTATACTGAAATGATAGATTATCATAAAGAATCAGATAATGATATAACTATACTTTATAAGTCGATAGACAATGCAGATGTAGATTTCTATGAAACATCAACATTGAACATAGATGGAAATAGAGTAATTAATATGGGAACTAATATAGGAACTTCTAAAAATGCTAATGTGTCTATGGAAACTTATATAATGAAACGTACTGATTTTATAAAATCTTCTATATATAAGTGTGTAAGCGAAGGAACACATTCATATATAGAAGATTTTATAGCAGAATCTATTAATAAATTAAAGATCGGTGCATATGAATATAAAGGATATCTTAAATGTATAAACTCAATAAAATCATATTATTCAATGAAGGATGAATTATTACAAGAAGACATTGCAAATGAATTATTATATTCTGATAGAAAAATATTAACAAAAGAACAAAATCAATCTCCTACTATATATTCAGATAGTGCAAAGGTAGAGAATTCATTTGTAGCTACAGGATGTGTAATAGAAGGTACTGTAAAAAATAGTATTATATTTAGAAAGGTTCATATAAAAGAAGGTGCAGTAATAGAAAATTCAGTTATAATGCAAAACTGTACAATAGAAAAAGATGCACAATTACAAAATGTTATATTTGATAAAAATGTATACATATCAGAAGGAAAAGAATTAAAAGGAGATATAGAATATCCAGTAGTTATTGGAAAAAATACAGCTATTTAAAGGGGGAATATATTAGTGAAGGTTCTTTATGCTACTGCAGAATGCTGGCCATTTGCAAAAACTGGGGGATTAGGCGATGTATCTTATGCATTGCCTAAGTCATTAAAAAAAGAAGGTATAGATGTTAGAGTAATACTACCAAAGTATTCAACTATGCCAAATTACTTAAAAGAGCAATTAAAAGAAGTTGCAGTATTTAGTGTAGATGTTGGTTGGAGAAAACAGTATTGTGGTCTTTTAGAAATGGATCTAAATGGAGTTAAATTTTATTTTATAGATAATGAGTACTATTTTAAAAGGGAGGGAGAAATAGCATATCTATATGGATATGGAGATGATGCAGAAAGATATACATTCTTTAGTAATGCAGTTCTTGAAGTTATGTCTATATTAAACTTCTATCCAGATATAGTTCATTTAAATGACTGGCATACTGGTATGATCCCATTGATATTAAAGGAGAAATATAGCCATTCAAAAAAATATAAAAATATAAAAACTGTTTATACAATTCATAACCTACAATATCAAGGAGTATTTAGCGACTCTATAATAGAGGATGTATTAGACATACCAAGAGCTTATTATAATAATGGAGATATCGAATACTATGGTGGCGTAAGTTTTATGAAGTCTGGAATTGTATTTAGTGATAAAGTAATAGCAGTTAGTCCAACTTACTCAAATGAAATACAAACAGAATTTTATGGAGAAGGACTAGATGGTCTTCTTAAATCTAAATCCCATAAATTAAAAGGTATTTTAAATGGAATAGATTATGATTTAAATAATCCATTAACAGATGGGGATATATTTGTTAACTATGATATAAATAGTATAGACAAAAAAATAGAAAATAAACTTAAATTACAAGAAGTTTTAGGATTAGATGTTAATCCAGATATACCACTAATAGGAATTGTATCAAGATTAGTGTCACAAAAAGGATTTGATTTAATATCATATATGATGCCTGAAATAATAAGAGAAAATTTACAAGTGGTTATTTTAGGAACAGGAGAACATCAATATCAATCAATGTTTAATTACTATGACTCTCACTTCCCAAATAAAGTTTCTGCAAGAATAACTTTTGATAGTGCTTTTGCACAACAAATATATGCAGGAAGTGATATGTTCTTAATGCCATCATTGTTTGAACCTTGTGGAATAGGTCAAATGTTGGCTATGAGATATGGAACTCTTCCAATCGTAAGAGAAACTGGTGGACTTAAAGATACAGTTATACCATATAATAAGTATACAGGGGAAGGTAATGGATTTAGCTTTAAAAATTATAATGCACATGAAATGCTTCATTGCATTAGAAGAGCTGTAAAAGTATACAATGATAAAGATCGCTGGATGGAATTAGTTAATAATGCAATGAATACAGATAGTAGTTGGAAAAAATCAGCTACAGAATATATAAAAGTTTATGAGGAAATAGTTAACCAAAAGGGGTGATTGGATATTGGTTAAATTAAATAAAAATAAATTTAAACAAAGCTTTGAAACAAAAATGTATAGTTTGTATGCTCAATCTATAAAAGATGCTACAGATGAGCAATTATTAAATGTTTTATGCAGTGTTATAAAAGATATAATATCTAAAAAATGGGTAGACAATAAACTAGATTCTCAAAAAGAAGTATATTATTTTAGTATAGAGTTTTTATTAGGTAGACAATTAAAATCTAATCTACTAAATTTAGGGATAGAAGATGTAGTAAGAACAGGTTTGAAGGAACTTAATATAGATTTAGATAATTTAATAAATGCTGAGTCAGACCCTGCATTAGGGAATGGTGGATTAGGTAGATTGGCAGCTTGTTTTTTAGATTCTATGGCATCATTAGATATAAGTGGTCATGGATATGGAATTAGATATAAGCATGGTCTATTTGAACAAAAATTTATAAACGGTTATCAGGTTGAAGTACCTGATAACTGGTTAACTCAAGGTGGATATGTTTGGGAAACGGTAAGACCAAATAAAGCTATAGTAGTTAAGTTTGAAGGTAATGTAAATTTAGTAGATAAGAATGGAAGGTTAGAAGTTAATCATACTGATTATATACCAGTAATGGCTATGCCTTATGATATACCTATAATAGGATATAGAAATAATTCTATAAATACGCTTAGACTATTTAAGAGTGAAGTTTTAAGTAGAGATTTTGGCCCATTAACAATACATGCTAAAAACTCATATGGAAGTTATGAGGATGCATTAAAATATAAATACTATGCAGAAGAAATTTCACAAGTTTTATATCCAAATGATTCTAACTATGCAGGTAGGCTATTAAGATTAAAGCAAGAGTACTTTTTCGTAAGTGCAGGTATACAAGATATAATAAGAAAGTATAAGAAAAATAAACTAGATATAAAAAAATTAAATGAAAAAGTGGCTATACACATAAATGACACTCATCCTACTCTTTGTATTCCTGAATTAATGAGAATACTATTAGATGAGGAAGGGCTATCATGGGATGAAGCTTGGAATATAACTATAAATACCGTATCTTATACAAATCATACTATAATGACAGAAGCTATGGAAAGATGGCCAAAAGAAATGCTAAAAACATTACTTCCAAGAATTTATATGATTATAGAAGAAATTGATAGACGATATATGAATGAATTAGAAGAAAGTAAATATGATCATGACAAAATATATAGAATGAGTATAATAGATAATAATGATATAAAAATGGCTAATTTATCTATAGTAGGTAGTCATAGTGTAAATGGTGTTGCAAAGCTTCACACAGAGTTACTTAAAAAAGAGGTATTAAAAGACTTTTATGATCATGAACCAGAAAAGTTTAATAATAAAACTAATGGTATAGCTCATAGAAGATGGTTAATAAGCTCTAATACTGAACTTAGTGATCTTATTACAGGATTAATATCTGAAGATTGGAAAACAGATACAAGAAAGCTTAAAGAACTAGAAGCACATAGACATGATAAGGCTGTATTAGAGAAGATAGGTCAAATCAAATATAATAATAAAGAGAGATTAGCTAAATTTATAAAAGAAAAATATGATATAGATGTTAATCCAAACTCAATATTTGATGTACAAATAAAAAGATTACATGCATATAAAAGACAATTATTAAATGCACTTCATATATTACATTTATACCATGAATTGTTAGAGAATCCTAACTTTGATATGGAAGCAAGGACATTTATATTTGGGGCTAAAGCAGCGCCTGGATATTATTTAGCAAAATGTATAATAAAATTCATAAATTCTTTAGCAGAAAAAATCAACAATGATCCACGAATAGACAATAAAATAAAAGTAGTATTTATAGAAAATTATGATGTATCAAAAGCAGAACTTATAATACCTGCAGCAGATGTAAGCGAGCAAATATCAACAACAACTAAGGAAGCATCAGGAACAGGAAATATGAAACTTATGATGAATGGAGCTATCACTTTAGCTACACTAGATGGTGCAAATATAGAAATATTTGACCAAGTAGGTGAAGATAATATAGTTATATTTGGATTAAGTGCAAATGAAGTATTAAATTACAATAAATTTGGAGGATACTCAGCTTTAGATTTATACAATTCTAATAGAGTTATAAAACGAGTTGTAGATGATTTAGTAAATGGGTTTATACCAAATATGGAAAAAGAAGGACGACAAATATACGATTCATTAATAACATATAATGATGAGTATTTTGTTCTTAGAGATATGGAAAATTATATAGAAGCACAAGAAAAAATAGATAGACTTTACAAAAACAAAGAAAAATGGAATGAAATGGCCTTAATAAATATAGCAAACTCAGGGGTATTCTCAAGTGATAGAACTATAGCTGAATATGCAGAGGACATTTGGTTTAAAGGGTGTGAATAAGATGAGTAATATAATAAGCTATAATTCTTGGGAAAATAAGGCTCCTTTTGGAGCCATAAAAATAAACCAAGGAGTGAGGATATCTGTACAGGTTAATGAAGGATATGATTTATTAAATCTAAAATGGGTTATTTTAAAAGAGGATAAAATAGTTGGAGAAGTAGATTTAATAAGAGAAAGTAAAAAATATTATCAAGGTGAATATAATAAATTTAATGAAACTGGATTATATTTTTATTATTTTGAAGTAGATATAAATATAGATGGAAATAACAGAAAGTTATTTTATGGCAAGAGTATTAATGATGGAAGTACATGTGAGTATTCTTATGAGAATTTAAATAAATATCAAATAACAGTTCATGAAGATTTTCAAATTCCATCATGGTACAAAGAAGGCGTAATGTATAATATATTCGTTGATAGATTTAACAACGGAAATAGAAATAAAAAGCCTAGTAATCCAAAAAAAAATAGTTTTATATATGCAAATTGGTCTGATGAGCCCATGTATATAAAAGATAAAAATGGTGATGTAATAAGATGGGATTTCCATGGAGGAAATCTCAAAGGGATAATAGATAAGCTTCCTTATCTAAGTAAAATAGGTGTTAGCATAATATACTTAAGTCCAATATTTGAGTCTTCAAGTAATCACAAGTATAACACTGGTGATTATAAGAAAATAGATCCAATGTTTGGAGATGAAGAAATATTAAAAGAGCTAATAGAGAAAGCTAATAAAAAAGGAATAAATATAATACTAGATGGTGTATTTAGTCATACTGGAGCAGATAGCAAATACTTTAATAAATTTGGGAATTATGATGAAGTAGGTGCATATCAATCAAAGGACTCTAAATACAGTTCATGGTATACTTTTAATGACTTCCCAGATGATTATAAATGTTGGTGGGGCGTTAAGGATTTACCTAATGTTAATGAACTTAATAAGAGTTATATGGACTATATTATATATGATGAAGATAGCGTTATAAATAAATGGACTGATATGGGAATTAAAGGTTGGAGATTAGATGTAGCAGATGAATTACCGACTGAATTTATAAAAGAAATTAGAAAAGAGCTTAAAAAAAATGATGCTGAATCTGTATTAGTAGGTGAAGTGTGGGAAGATGCATCTAATAAGATAACTTATAATGAAAGACGAAATTATCTTGTTGGAAATCAATTAGATTCAGTTATGGGATATCCATTTAGAGACAATATAGTTTCATTTTTAAAAGGAAATATAACTTCTAAAGAACTAAATAATAAGTTTATGACTATAAAAGAAAATTATCCTAAAGAATCATTTAAGGCTAATTTAAATTTAATTAGCTCACATGATGTAGCTAGAATAAAGACAGAATTGAATTATGATGAAGCTATGGTAAAATTATCAGTAGCTACTCAAATGACTTTTGAAGGTGTTCCATATATTTATTATGGTGACGAAGCTGGTCTTTGTGGCGGAACAGATCCTGACAATAGAAAGACATATCCTTGGAAGAATGAAGATGAGGATATGATAGAGTTTTACAAGGAAGCGATAAATACAAGAAAAAAATATAGTGTATTAACTAATGGAGATACTGAATTTATAGACACAAATGATGATGATGTGTTTGGATATATTAGATTTAATGATAAGTGTGAAAAAATATTAATATTAATTAATAGAAGCTTAGAAAATAAAAATATATCAATAAATATAAAAGAGAATACATTAGAAATAGTAGATATTAAATATAGCTCTAAGAAATATTTAGAATTTATATCTAAGGAAGAAGAAGAATTCAATTTACAAATAAGTCCGAAATCTTTTAATATATTTAATGTAATAAATCATATTGAAGTATAGATATATCAATAAAGAGACAGTTATTTTTGATTAAAAATAGCTGTCTTTTTATTTGTATAAACGCATAAATCTTTGTTTATAATCCTACTGAAAGTATAAAATAAATACATATTAAAAGGTGGTATTATATGAATAATGTAGTTTTAGTAGGCAGATTAACTAAAGATCCAGAGTTAAGATATGTAGGTGAAAAGAATAATGCACTAACTAATTTTTCCTTAGCTGTAGATAGAGGATATAAAAACTCACAAGGTGAAAGTAAGGTTGATTTTATTAATATAGAAATTTGGGGAAGGCAAGCTGAAATTTTTTGTACCTATATGGCAAAGGGCAAAATGGTAGGTATAGAAGGTAAAATAATAGCCGATAGGTATAAAAATGAAAATGGAGAAAATAGATATA
>NZ_CATXCO010000022.1:0-19008 GCF_958366745.1 uncultured Romboutsia sp. | reverse complement strand
TAGATTTTATTGAGTTTAAACAAAACTTAATTCTTTTAAAACAACCTCAGCATAAAGCATCTGTATTTTATAAACTTACTTTAGATGATTTCCTTAAAATAAGGGACTTAACACTTAATTTTGAAAATCAAATCAAATCAGGAGCACGAACATCAATTTCAGATTATGAAAGTGAACTTTTTGAAATATGTCCACTAGTAAAAACTTATCCATCAGCATCTACATTAATAGCAAAAGTACTCATGAGTGAAGATGTGTTTAATTCTCTTTTCTCTTCTTCAAATTAAACTTTTTATAAAGAGGAACAGTATTATACTTTCCTCTGTTTTTATATAAATATATTTTTTTATTTATTTGCTATATTTTTATTTAAATATGTCCATACTCCTTATAGATTAAAATATTTATTAGGAGGTAATTTATATGTCTAGTATAAACTGTAACGTAAATAACTGCGGTCATAACGATGGTGGTATGTGCTATGCTAGTAAAATTTCTATAAACGGTAAGAAATCTCGTACAAGCACTCATACTTGTTGTAATACTTTTGTAGAGGAATCAAATGGAAGTTTTACTAATAGTGCTGATAATTCTAGCAATAATACATTCATTGGATGTAATGTAAAAACTTGTGTTAATAATGCTGGAACAGTATGTGTTCTTAGTAATATAGGTGTAACTACATCTGCTCCAAGAACTAACGCAGCATCAGAAACTTATTGTTCTAGCTTTAAATGTAAATAGTACATAACTTGCTTGAATACACAATAAATCTTCAAGCAAATTTTAAATATTATTAATTTTAATCCACTGATAAAAATAATTTTTCTATTAAAAAAGTATCTCTAAGAAATTTCTTAGAGATACTTTTTATTTATTATTAATAACATTTAATACATGGTGTTCTTTGACTTTCTTTTATTGTTCCTGATATAGGTGACTTCATTCCTGAACAGTTTGGATCACTATGATATTTTTTTCCTGATTTAGTCCAGTATACAACATCAGACTTGTTATTTTCTATATTTTCACTTTCATTTGAATTGTTATTATAACTGTTTATATTTTCATTTTGAATAGATGAAGTATTACTTTCTGTTTTTACAGTGTTCTCAGTTTTATTATATTTAGAGTTAGCACCTGTGTTGTAACTTCCTTTTTTACAATCTGCTTCTAATCCATTTCCAGTTGATGTAAATACTATATCTCCACACTCATCACTTCTATGTACCTCTATACCTTTTTCTTTAAATGTATCCATAGTTTCTTTATGAGGATGACCATATTTATTATCTTCACCAACTAATATAACTGCATATTCAGGATTAATTTTATCTATAAATGGCTTTGATGAGCTACTATGCGAACCATGATGTCCAACCTTTAATAAATCTACATCTCTTATATTTAATTTTTGTTCTATTTCTTTTTCTGCATCTCCCATTAATAATATCTTATCATTTCCATTAGTATATAAAAGTACTATAGAATTATTATTTGGATCATTAGTATTAGCTACTAATAATACTTCAAATGTAGAGCCTGCTAAATCAAATTTACTTCCTAATAATGGAACACTTGGATATAATCCTTTGTTTGCTGCCTCATTTATAAAATCTCTATAACTTTTAGTGTCTGCTTCTCCATTACTTACATATAAATTATTTATTTTTATTTCTTTTGCAACTCTATCTAATCCACCTATATGATCTGCATGTGGGTGTGTTGCAAATACATATTCTAACTCAGATATACCTTGTTTTTTTATGTATGATGAAACTAAAGCTTCATCGTCATTATCGCCACCATCTATAAGTGCTGCTTTATTATCTTTTATTATTAATATAGCATCTGAGTTTCCTGTATCTATAAAGTGAATTTCTGCATTTGATGATAACTTTTCCACTTGAGATGTTAAATTACCGTTATCATCTTTACTTTCATTACTATTTTGATTACTCTTGTCTTCACTCTGAACTTGGTTACTATAATCTTTTATCGCTTGTGGATTCTCATTTTTTATATTGTCTGCTTTACAGCCTATTTGAGTATATCCTAAAGCACATATAATAAACATCATTACTATGCTTTTTAATGTCTTATTCATAATCTTTCTCCCTTTTAAAATTTACTAAACTCTAGTATTAAAAATTATATATTTTATAATATTTTTATACATAAAAAAGATACATTTTTATATCTAAAAATGTATCTTAATAATATTTATTATTCAGTTATTTCCCAGTTATGGTAAACATTTTGAACATCGTCATCGTCTTCTAACATGTCAACTAACTTGTTCATCATCTTTAATTGAGTTTCATCAGTTAATTCTGTAGTAGTTTGAGGTATTAACTTAACATCTGCAGATATGAATTCATATCCCTTAGCTTGTAATTCATCTCTAACTGCTGCAAAATCTTCTGGTGCAGTAACTACTTCATATCCATCTTCTTCTGTTATGAAATCTTCTGCTCCTGCTTCTAACGCGGCTTCCATTAATTCATCTTCTGATACATCGTCGCTAGCTTCTATTAATATTTGTCCTTTGTTATCGAACATGAATGATACACATCCACTAGTTCCTAAGTTACCACCATTTTTATCGAAGTAGTATCTTACATTACCAGCAGTTCTATTTTTATTATCAGTTAAAGTTTCAACTATAACAGCAACTCCACCTGGTCCGTATCCTTCATAAACTATTGTTTCATAGTTTTCGTTAGCTCCAGCTCCAGCACCTTTTGCTATTGCTCTGTCTATATTATCATTTGGCATGTTATCAGCTTTAGCTTTTTCTATAGCTGTTTTTAATGCTGCATTGTAATCCGGATTTCCTCCACCTTCTTTAGCTGCAACTGCTATAGCTCTAGCATGCTTAGTGAATATTTTAGCTCTTTTAGCATCTTGTTTACCTTTTTTGTTTATTATGTTTCCTATACGTCCCATAAATTCCACTCCTTAATACGTATAATTAATTCATATATCTTAGGGTTATTATTTACATATTTACCCATATTATTAATTAATCTTTAGATATTTTATCTTTCCATTGTAAATTTTAGCATAAATATTTATTTTAGTAAATTAGAACTTAGGTGGTGCCGCTGCTGTATGTCTTTTGTGCTCACTTATTCTATTCAATCTTGCTATTATATCTTGATCTTTTTGTGGAACCTCATCTAGTCTTCCTTCAAGTACCGCGTCTATCATATCATAAGTTGTTCCCATTTCTATTTCATCAGTTTGACCTTCCCAAAGTCCAGCAGATGGTGCTTTATTTATTACATCATCATGAACTCCAAGTTCTTTAGCCCATTCATATACCTCTCGTTTTGTAAGATTTGCCAAAGGTATTAAATCAACTCCACCATCACCATGTTTAGTAAAATAGCCTGTATGTATTTCAGCTGCATTATCTGTTCCTACTACTAAATATCCTAAATTATTAGCTACTGTATAAACAGTACTCATTCTAACTCTTGCTCTTAAATTTGCATCTGTCATCTTTAAATTATCTTCTTTATATAAATTTTTATTCTTTAATTTAGATGTTACTTGTTCAAGTATCATACTTTGCTCAGAAGTAAGATCTAAATCAATATAATCTATGTTACATCCATTTATAACTTTAAGTGCATCTTCTCTATCCTTTGGATTACTTTTTATACTCATAATAACTCCCATAGAATTTTTTGGGAATGCTTTTTTTATTAAATACGCAACTACTGCTGAATCTATCCCACCTGATACTCCAACTACAAGACCATTACAATTTGCTTCTTTAACTTTTCCTCTTAGCCACTCAACTGTTTTGTCTATTTTAAAATTTATTTCACTCATGTCCTTCTCCTCTCTTGATTAAAAAATATCAATAATTATATTATATCATAATCTATTTTTTAATTTTATTATATAATTAGTGTCTTTAATGTGTTTTATTTATATAATCTTTTACATTTATATATTATAAATGATATAATCTATGTAAATCTACTACATTCACCCAAATAAATTTAAATAGCTTTAAAATTAAAGAGGAGGATATGAATGTATATACACAAGTACCAAGAAAAAGAATTGCATAAAGAACAAAAACTAAAAATATTATTTATATTTCTACTAACATTTATGATTTTAGGAATACTATTTTCATATTTTGATGGTGAAACAAACCTAACATTATCATCTGGATTAAAAAATATTTTGATTTCACCATCCATATTAATTACAGATTTCCTATCTGTTGGTGGAATCGGTCCTACTTTTGTTAATGTTTCCTTAATTAGTTTTTATAATCTATATTTATTAAAAAAATATAAATTAAGAATCAATGGACTTATCTTAGCTGCTTTTATGACAGTTATGGGATTTTCATTTTTTGGAAAAAATATATTTAACATTATCCCAATATATATGGGAGGTTATTTATATAGTTATCATAAAAAAATAGATTTCAAAGATATAATAGTATCAATTATGTTTGCTACAGCTCTTGCACCTGTAATTAGTGAAATTAGTTTTTCCAATATGTTACCAAGTAAAATAGCTATTTTATTAGGTATTGGTGTTGGTATATTTATAGGATTTATAATTACACCCCTAGCATCTCATATGGTAAAGTTTTATGATGGTTATAATATTTATAACCTTGGATTCACAGCAGGTATATTAGGTACTATACTAACAAGTGCTCTTAAAAGCCTTGATATTAAAATAGAATCTGTAAATATTTTATATTTAGAAAATAATCTATTTTTAATATTAACATTGGTAGCAATGTTTATTTACTTGATTTGCATAGGTATTTCAGTAAATAAAAATACTTTAAATGAATATAAACATATCTTCAACTATAGTGGAAGAGTAGTTACAGATTACACTTTTTTAATGGGATATGGAGTAACTTTCTTTAATATGGGTCTTATGGGTTTACTTTCACTATCATTTGTACTTTTAATAGGTGGTGTAGTAAATGGCCCTGTAATAGCAGGTATATTTACAGTTGTCGGATTTAGCGCCTTCGGAAAGCATATAAAGAACTGTTTGCCTGTTGTATTAGGTGTAATAGTAACAGCATTATTTTTAGGACGTGATATATCATCAACAGGAGTTATTATAACTGTATTATTTTCAACAACTTTAGCTCCTATAGCTGGGGTATATGGTTATAAAATAGGATTTATCGCTGGAATATTACATTTCCTTTTAGCAACAAATGTTGGTATAATACACGGTGGGGTAAATTTATATAATAATGGATTTGCAGGTGGACTAGTTGCAGGTTTCTTATTACCTATACTCGACGCATTTGTAAAAAGGAGGTAGCTTAATTGCAAAACGAAGTAAAAAAGATAACAAGATTAGTTGATGAAGTGACATCTTTATTAATGAGAAGCGGATCAAATGATATAAATGTTCGTATAAAAAGAGATTCAGAATTATCAACTATAACTATAATAGATTATAATTCAGCTTATCCAGATGATGAAATTTCATCTCTTAATGATGTTTTAAATATTCAAAGACAATGTGAAGTTGAAGAATTCTATTGGGAATTAATGGGTGATGATTCCCATGAAGATGAATTATTCTTAGTAGGTTCCATGGTCGATAAAGCTACAGTAAATAAAATTGATAAAGATTTACATATAGTTATGTATCGATGCTTAACAAAATGTAAGAAGTAAATTATATTGGTCCAAGTATAATAACTATATAAAAATAAAAAGGTTAACTTCTATACGGAGTTAACTTTTTTATTCAAAATTTATAACTCACCTTCACCAATAGAAAATTTTTTACACTTGTATTTTTAGTTATATCTATAATTTGTTTTATAACTTATTCACTACATAATATCAAATCAACTGATTCACTCATATATAGTCTATCTAATACTATATAATCAGCATATTTTTCACATTTAAATTATATTGCTTATTAATTGATTCCTGTACAAATTTTATGATTAATTATATAAATATATTTTCATATTTATGCAAACACTATTAGAAGAAGGTGATTAAATTGAAAAATAAATATTTTAACTTTAATATTAAAAACTCTATAATAGGTCTTTTTACAGGTTTCGTTAATGGAATATTCGGATCTGGTGGAGGTACTTTACTTGTACCTATACTAAATAATATAGTCAAAATAGAAGAACATAAATCTCATGCCACAGCTCTCGCTATAATAGTATTTTTAACTAGTGCTAGCTCAGTAATTTACATTTCAAAAGGTACATATGATATTTCATTAACTTTAAAAGTTGCTATCGGTAGTATTATTGGAGGCATTTTAGGTGCTAAGCTTTTATCAAAGGTAACTGGAAAATTTCTTAGAATTACATTTGGTACAATAATGATAATCGCAGCTATAAGGATGGTGTTTTAATGTTTTTAACTATATTAGGATTTTTCTCAGGTATTATTGGTGGTATGGGAATGGGTGGTGGAACAATATTGATTCCAGCGTTAATACTATTTGCACATATCGATCCTAAAATAGCACAAAGTGTAAATTTACTTTCCTCTATACCTATGACTATATTTGCTTTAATAATACATATAAAAAATAAAAATGTTGTATTTTCATTAGTTATACCAATAGCTCTATTTGGTATTTTAGGCGCAATATGCGGCTCTTTTGTAGCTAATTACTTGTCTTCTGAAACTTTAAGAAAAGTTTTTGGCGTATTTTTATTAATAGTTGGTTGTATAGAAATTAAGAAAGGATTTTGCAACCATAAGAAAGAAAAATGTGGTAAATAATAAACAGAATTTGAAATGTTTATACAATAAAAACTAAAATATACTTTAATACGTACATTTTAGTTTTTATTGTATATTCCTTATTAAAAATATGATTTTTACTTTTCTTATATTATGATGTTACTTAAATATACATAATAAATATAATTTTTAGGATATATTATAATTTTCTAATAACTAAAAATAAGTCATTTCTAATTTATTTTATAATATTATATTTCCATTTTGCTCTGATAAATAAAATTCTTCACATAGTTTTATTTCAGCTGTAGCACTAGTTATATCAATCATTTTATCAGTTAAAACTTTCACTTCTTCTAATCTTGAATATACTATTATTTCTACATTGTCTTCATATATTGTATCTTTAACAAAATAATTCATATTCATTATTTCATTTTGTACTTTTCCAAGTTGATTATAATCTATTTTAATTCTAACTTCTTTGTACATTACTTTTTCTATTACTTTTGCAGCATCTATTCCTATTTTAGCACCCTTAGTATATGCTCTAACTAATCCTCCAGCACCTAACTTAACTCCACCAAAGTATCTCGTTACAACAACTACAACATCTCTTAAATCCTCTTTTTTTATCACTTCTAAAGTTGGAATTCCTGCTGTTCCTTGTGGTTCACCATCATCACTATATCTTTGTATATTCATAGTTTTTCCAACAGTATATGCCCATACATTATGAGTTGCATCTTTATGTTTTTTCTTTATTTCATTTACAAATTCAATAGCCTCTTCTTCTGTTTTTATAGGTTTTGCATATCCAATAAAAGTAGATTTTTCTATTATAATTTCATCCATTCCAAACTCATGTAGTGTTTTATATGTACTCATTTGTATCCTCCAACTTATCTAAATAAACTTCTATTGTTATTATATCCAATATATTTTTTAGGTACAACTTTAAATGAAGTTCTATTCTTCTTAACTATATATCAATTAAATACTTCATTTCTCCAACAGTATATTCTTGCTCAAAGCAATTATTATATTTTAAGTTATCCACATCATATATATTTTATAATATCTTAGTATATAAAAAAAGAAAGGAAATCTCCTTTCTTCTTTATTAATATATTAATTTGTAGCCAATCCATCTTCGATATTATTTTTTCTTAGCTCTTTATACTTCTTATATGAAATATCAACTAAAGACTTTTCTTGACTATGAGTTAACATATTTATAGCTTCTTTAACTTTATAAAAACCACCATCAGTAAATTCATCCTTTAATACATAATTATTGCTATCAGTTTGCATTATATACCATGTAATGGCATTACATACTTCTTGTTGTCTACTTCTTGAAAAAAACTGATACATTGTATTACCCGCAGTTTCTAAAATACTAGCCTCTACTCCTGTTTCATCTTTAACCCTTGAAACTGCACTAGAATGTTTTAATTCATCTTGATGTATTTTTCCTTTTGGTAAAGTCCATTCTCCTCTATCATTCTTAACAAGTAACACCTTATTAGCATAAAATACTACTCCACCTGCACAATATCTTACTATCATTTAAACCCCTCCTATTAACCATCTTTTTGGATTTAAGAAATTTACGATTTATCTGATTTTAGTTGTACTATAATTTTCAATCGCTACACCTGACATATTTTCTAAGATGTTACTAGAAAAATTTATGTATTTCTTAATACTTATAAATTATCTTTGCTCTCTAGCTCTCAAGTTAAGCGAATTTTAATGTTAACTTCTGGAGATGCACTATAAATATCTTATTTACTGAATTATATGTTAAATAAAGTTAAATATGTTAAATATCTTCTTCCAATATACTGATTGCTTCTTCATATGCTCTTAGTACATATTCTTTTTCGAAATTTTTCTTATTTCTTAGCTGTTTTAACATTTTTAAGCTATTTTTATTACCTATTTTTGCAAGAGCTTTAGCGCAGTATTGCCTTGTTTGAGGATTACTATCATAAAGCCCTCTTTGTAAATATTCTCTACTACTTGGAGATTCTATTTTTCTAAGAGCTGAATATGTTATTCTCCTTACATCAGAGTGTCTATGGCTTGTAAGAGGATGTAATAATGCTAAAAATCTATCATCCTTTAATTCACCAGTAGCCCATATTAATATCATTAAGTCCTCTGCATTTTTTTCCGTAATTATTCTTTTATATAACTTTCTTTTAAAATCTAGCATTCTTTCTTCATTTAAACTATCCATAAATTTTAGTCTGTCATTTTTATTAAGAACTAAAAATTTATCTATAACATCTTTAGATAATTCTACTTTATCCTTAAGCATAGATTTTATTTCTAACTTAGCCTTTATTAATTGATCATTTACTTGAGAAGTTGATAGATTTCTTATTTTACTGATTTGAGATACCGTCCTAGATTCTTTATATAGAAGATATGTTATATAGTGATCTTCTAATTTGTCTATATTATCCCAACTTATATTCATAATACTCCCTACTTTTCTAAAATATACTCTTTATATATATTATAGTCTTCTTCTTCTAAATTTACATCTAGTGTTATTCCACTTTCTACATATTCAAAGTTTTCTATATTATATTTATTCTTTAGCCTACTAAATATATCTCCTCTTTCATAAGGTAGCATTAAAGTTACAGCATAAGTATTCTTCATTATATTATCTTGTATAATTTCTATTAACTTATCCATATTTATACCTTTTTTAGCAGATATATATACTATATCATCATGATTTTTAGGATAAATATCTAACTCTAATCTGTCTATCTTATTGTACACAAGTATAGTTGGCTTAGTATCTGCACCTAATTCCTTAAGAACTTTTTCTGTTGTGCTCTTTTGTAATTCATAATTTGAATTTGTTGCATCTATAACATGTAAAATTAAATCTGCATATTGAACTTCTTCTAAAGTTGCTTTAAATGCCTCTACTAAATCATGAGGAAGCTTACTTACAAATCCAACTGTATCTACAACTAAAAATTCTTTTTTATTAGGTAATAAAGCTTTTCTTAAAGTTACATCAAGAGTTGCAAATAGCATATCTTTTGCCATTACTTCTTTTTCTACATCATAATCTTTATGAGTCTTTATAAGTTCATTTAATAAAGTTGATTTACCTGCATTTGTGTAACCAACAAGTGCTACTATAGGTATACTAGACTTTAAACGTTGAACCCTTTGAGTCTCTCTTATCTTTTTAACTTCTCTAAGTTCACGTCTTATATCAGCTGCTTTGTTAAGTATATTTCTTTTATCTATTTCAAGCTTTTGTTCCCCTGGACCTCTAGTACCTATACCTGCTCCAGTTCTACTCATTTGACCGCCCATTCCATATAATCTAGGTAATCTATAATTTAATTGAGCTAATTCTACTTGTAATTTCCCTTCTTTACTAAGCGCTCTTTGAGCAAATATATCAAGAATTAGTGTAGTTCTATCTATAACTTTTATTCCTACTACTTCTTCTATATTTCTTATATGAGCTCCTGATAACTCATCATTAAAAATAACTACTGTAGCTCCTAATGAATCACTATACGCCTTTATTTCTTCTACTTTTCCTTTTCCTACATAAAATGCAGCATCTCTAGATTGTCTATTTTGAATTAAACTTCCTACAACCTCTGCTCCTGCAGCTTTTGCTAGTTCTTTTAATTCTTCCATTGATTCATTTATATCTATATCATCAATTTTTCTTGCTGTAGATGTGATATTAAGCCCTACAAGCAAGGCTTTTTCCTTTTTTTCTTCCATAAGTAACACCTCGTTCATAGATTTATATAATATTTTAGTATAGTATTATACTTTTATTTTTCTTATTATATCATTAATGTTAATATTTAGTATAATCATATTAATACTGTAAAACTAAGGAGATAATAATATGAGTGATAATTATAAATTTTTTAACCATAAAGAATGTGAATTTTTTCCTTGTCATAAAACTAATAATCCTGATGAATTTAACTGCTTATTTTGCTACTGTCCGTTATATACCTTAGGTAAAAATTGTGGTGGTAATTTTAAATATACAGACAAAGGTATAAAAAACTGTTCTGATTGTTTATTACCTCATAATAAAAATAATTATAATTATATTATGAGTAAATTCCAAGATATTATTAAGATTACTAAAATTAATGATTAATATATTTTTTAAAAAGAGAGCAGTTTACTGCTCTCTTTTTAAAAATCTATATATTAAGTAATTAGTTAAACTAGCTATAATTATAAGAATCAAAATCATAAGACCTGCATGAAAGAAAAATTCTTCAGGTAAAATATTTATTACAGGATCTAAGTTTGGATCAAATATCCAATAATCATTATTAAACATAGTTTTATGAAATAGTACAAAACTACCTTCAAAGTTTACAACTATAGGCAACATTAATATTAAGGGTATTACTATTAGTGCTTTAGATGTAGTTTTCAAAAATTCAATATTTTTATTTAATATATTTATTACTAATCCTATTATGGAAAGTACTAGTGATATCTTAAATATCTTATTTAATATTTGAAATATATTTCTAACTTCTTCAAAGTGAATTTTACCATTCTCTGAAGATTTTATACTTGGCAATTCAAATTCTTTATTATCTTTATCCAAATTATAATCGATCATATAATCATAGTTCTTTTTTATATCTTCTTTAGACAATCCCGACAAAACAGGTATATTTAAATACTCTATATCAAAATAATAAAGTTGCTTAAATCCTACTGTGAATTTGATTATTGTGCTTATAATTAATACACTAAAAATAACTGAGAATATTACATTAATAATTTTTTTCATATGTTAAATACTCCAAGGTATCTTATTATACTATTTTAGTCGTAAAATCCTCTATATTCCATACATCATCTACTATATCCATATAAAACTCCGGCTCATGGCACACTAAAAGTACAGTTCCCTTAAATTCCTTTATAGCCTTTTTAAGTTCATCTTTTGCCTCTACATCTAAGTGGTTTGTAGGTTCATCTAGAACTAGTAAGTTTATATCTTTTAACATTATCTTACATAACCTTACCTTAGCTGCTTCTCCACCACTTAAAACTCTCATTTGGCTTGTTATATGTTCATTTGTAAGACCACATTTAGCAAGACTTTGTCTAACTTCAAAGTTTGTAAGCCCTGGGAATTCTGCCCATACTTCATCCATTGGAGTATTATAGTTATCTCTTGAGCTTTCTTGTTCGAAATAACCAACTTCTAAATAATCTCCATGTTTTACTTCTCCATCAAATGGCTTTATTATTCCAAGTAATGTTTTTAACAATGTTGATTTTCCTATACCATTCATACCTTTTAAAGCTATCTTTTGATTTCTTTCTAATATGAAGTTTAAAGGCTTAGTTAAAGCTTCATTATAACCTAAAACTAAGTCATTTGTTTCAAATACAAATCTACTTGGAGTTCTAGCTTCCTTAAAACCAAAAGTAGGCTTTATCTTCTCTTTTGGTCTTTCTAAAATCTCCATCTTATCTAATTGCTTTTGTCTACTGTTAGCCATACCACGAGTAGCAACTCTAGCTTTATTTCTAGCTATAAAATCTTCTAGTCTTTTTCTTTCTTCAACTTGTTTATCATATGCCTGTTCTTCTTGACGTTTCTTTATTTCATTAAGCCTTACAAACTCATCATAGTTTCCTTTGTATCTATTTAATTCTCCATTTTCCATGTGGTATATTACATTACAAGTATTATTTATAAATGGTATATCATGTGATACTAATATAAAACTATTTTCATATTCTTGAAGATATCTTGTTAACCAAGTTATATGTTCTTCATCTAAATAGTTAGTAGGCTCATCTAATATTAATATGGTAGGATTTTCTAGTAATAATTTAGTAAGAAGAACTTTGGTTCTTTGACCTCCACTTAAATCAGTTACATCCCTATCTAATCCTATTTCTCCAAGACCCAATCCATTTGCTATTTCCTGAATTTTAGCATCTATCATGTAGAATCCACTATTTTCTAAAATTGTTTGTATTTCTGCTGTTTCTTCCATAAGTTTAGCCATTTCATCATCATTAGCTTCACCCATTTTATCATACATAGATAACATCTCTTGCTCTAAATCAAACATTGATTTAAATGCATCTCTTAATATATCTCTTATAGTCTTTCCTTTTTCAAGAACTGTATGTTGGTCTAAGTAACCTACACTAACTCTTGATGACCACTTTATATTCCCTGCATCTGGCATAAGTTTTTTTGTTATTATATTTAAAAAAGTTGATTTACCTTCTCCATTTGCTCCGACTAACGCTATATGTTCACCTTTTCTAAGTCTAAATGAAACATTTTCTAGTATAGTTCTAGCTCCGAAGCCATGACTTACATTTTCTACTACTAGCATCTTGACACCTCTTCATAATTTTTATCTATATTCTATACTATAATATATTCTTTTTTGACTTAAATCAAGTATACTACATATGTTACATAGTCTTAATCAAATATAAAGCAAATCATTGTAAAACATAATCATACACCCTGCACTAGTTCTTTGAGCTAAAGTTAAACTTTTTAAAGCAGTTAAATAAAACTTTGTATTTAAATCATTTATATTTTTATATATATAATCTATCTTAAGAGCTCTTAATGAATTATAATTTGCATAATCTGCAACTGAATTTAATATTATAGGCTCTTCTCTACACTTAAATCTATTTATTTTTGTATAGTTCTCCTTAACATATAATTCAAATTGTCTATGATTATCAAATAGTTTTCCCTTAGCATGCTGTGGTACAGTTAAATCTTGGATTATATGACATGCAGCTCCAAAGTAAAACATACTATTATCATAATCTTCTAGTGTAAAGTATTTTAAAGCTTTTAAATAATAACCTCTAGCTACAGTAAGTGCATTATCATCATATCCATACATACCTTTTTCTTCTTTCGGATTGTAAAAATGATGATAACATTTAAAATCTTGATCTGCCCATACCAAACCTTCATCTATCTTCGATTTATATTCTTTGAATAGTTTATATTCATCACTATAACCATTACAGTTTAAAATTTCTAAAGCATTTTCTTGTATATATAAGTGCACTTCACATTCAGTTTTTTTTATTGTTTTTTTTATAGGATTTATTACTTTAAATGTACCAGTTAATGCTTTTGCATAGGCACTTTCTAGCTTACTTTTCATTGACATCACCTATATATTTTATTTATTTGCAAAATATTCATCAAGTCCATCAGATATAGCTTGCATTAACTTTGTTTGATATTCTGGGTTTGACATCATTTGATCTTCCGTATAATTACTTAAAAATCCCATTTCAACTAAAACTACCGGAACTTGAGACCAATTAAAACCTGTTAAATCTCCTCTTTCAAATACTCCATTGACTTTTATTCCTGCTTCCTTCATCTTACTGCTAATTAGATTTGCACAATTTTGACTATCCTCATATATAGCCGTTGTATATTTACTTTCTTTAGCTGGTATTAGAATAGATGCACCTGTTTTTCCTGGGTTATTTAAACTATCTGCATGTACTCTTACTACCATATCTGCTTTATTATTATTTGCAAATATAGCTCTCTCTGAATTACTTATATTAACATCATGACTTTCTCTCGTCATTATTACTTTATATCCCTTACCTTCTAATATATGTTTTAAAACTGTAGATGCCTCTAAATTTAATATATATTCTGGCTTTTTAGTTGCTACCCCTGTAGCTCCCGAAGATACCCTAGCCTTCTTAACATAAGAACCTGGTGCTACAGGCTCTGAATTACTATCTCCTTTTTCTTGATGTCCTGGGTCAATACAGATTAGTATATCTTTTTCTATTTTCTTTTTATCATCTACTTTTATACCTTTACTAATTAAGTTGCTAGCCTTATAAAGATTTTTAGCAGGCTCTGAAGTTCCTATAATTATTATAGATAATGCCATTATAATTCCTACTAATATTCTATATTTTTTCATATAATCGTTCCCTTCTTGTTATAAAATTTTAAGCATAATTTATAGAATATTATCTCCATTATCTATAATTTTTATAAATAATAGACAAAATTTAGAATCTGTTATAGTTTTTATTTTTTAAATACAAGCATATATATTTTATATATTATTTTTAGGAGGTTTTATGAAAAAGGTAATCTCAAAAAATTTGGTCAGAAATCAGAATTCTTCTAATTCTAAACTATGTGCTTTTAGTTCATTAGATTATATTGTTTTAGCATCTACATTAGCTGTAGCATTAGGTGAAGAACTCAGCTCTAATGATGTAAGTATATTGGCTACCTTTTTTGCAGTTTTATCAGATGAACTTGCTTTAATAGCTGCTGTTGATGTATGTTCCTCTTCTGAAGAGGAAGAAACATTTACAGCTCCTACTCCAGATGTTGCTGTAACTAGAACTAAAGTAAGCAAGACAGGATGTAAAAGTAATCCCTATAAGAAAAAAATTATTAAAAAAAGAATAAAACGAAAAAAAACACTTGATTGATTTTAATTTTATTAAGTGTTTTTTGTTTTATATTTCATTTTCTTCCTACTATTCATTTTTATATTTTATTATTTTTTATATTTTATTAATATAATTCAGTATTTTATTAACTAAATATAGAATTTCTTAATTTTTAATTCAGTTTTTTCAAGATATAATTTCTAATTTTCTGATTTATTTATTATTTTTGTAATCTACGGTTATACTTCTTCTGTTTTCCAAGCATCAAAATATTATTAATGCAAAATATAATACCAAAGAAAAGCACCACGACTTTTTAAATCTGTGACTAAAAATATGACTTATTAGATATTTGACGAAAGGATGGTGTTTTATGTTTTATAAAAATAATAGTAAAAAAATTATCAATACAAAATTTTCATTAGTTGTCTGTTTATTATTTTTACTATATTTTTTCTCAAATAATTTAATTTATGCAACATCACTTACAAAAACAAAAAATGATTTTTTAATTCCAGTAGGTAATGTACTTCATATAGAAGCTCAATTAGAAAATGTAATTGTTCGAAGTAATATAAAAGATTCACCTTTTACTTTAGGTGATGAGATAATAAGTATAAATAACAATACTATTAAAAGTTATAGTGATTTTTCAAATGTACTAAATAGCTTACCAGATAGCGCAAATGTTATTGATGTTACATTGAAAAGAAATAATCATATCACAAATATAAAAACTTTAAAAAGTAAATTAGAAGAAGTAAATTCTACTGATAGTATATCTGGATTTGCTACTTTAACTTATATAGACCCCATTAATAATAAATTCGGTGCTGTAGCTCATCCAATAAGTTTAGGAAGCTCCAGAAAAATTAAAATAAAAGATGGATATATTTCAACTACTACTAACTTAAATATAGAAAAATCATATAGAGGAAGTGTTGGTTGTATTAGTGCTAAGCCAAAAGACTATATAGGTAAATTTACAGATAATACAGATTTCGGAATAAAAGGAGATATAGTAAAATTTGATACATCTAATTACGAAAAATATAAAGTAGCTTCATTAAATGAAGTTAAAACGGGAAATGCTCAAATAATTTTACAAACTAGTAATGAAGGTTCTAAAAAATTTGATATTGAAATTTTAAATATCGAAAATCAAAAAACACCAAAATCTAAAACTTTTAAAATACACATAACTGATAAAGAACTTTTACAACTTACAGGCGGTATTGTTCAAGGTATGAGTGGCACCCCTATAGTTCAAGGTGATAAAATTATAGGTGCTATTTCACACGCAGTAGAAAATGACCCAACTACTGGATATGCTGTTTTTATTAAATGGATGATTGAAAAGTAGTAAAATCAATTAAAAAGTGACTAATAAACTTTTAGTCACTTTTTAATATATTATTTTGGAAACATATTAGGTGCAATTTCTGCTGGTACGTTAACATAACTTTCTGGTACTTCTCCTACTATTATTGTTTCACATATTGGAATTTGTGCTTTTACTTCTTTGGTTGATGTTGTAAGAGGTATGACTACTTTTACTTGTGTTTTAGCTTCTAAATAAATTCTATGTCTAGTTTGATTTATACCTGCTGATTCAAAACTAGTTTTAAAATCAACAGATACTGTTCCTATTGGCTCTATCGATACTTTTAGCTGTGGTCCATATTTAGCTAGTATAGGGCTTTTTAAAGCAGTTCCTATTGGTATGTATGCAGTAGTAGATTTTACTTGCTTTAATTCATTTTGTATTTCCAATGCAACATCTGATGCTATTTGATTCATTAAAATAGTATTTGATTGTATCATTGATATTTTACCTTTTGAATCCAACTTTGTGTATATTAAGTCTGAATAGTCTATTTTGTCTTTGACGATTCCCCCAACTGCTTTATTTATAGATCTATTAGCAAGCTCTATAGCTTTTGTTTCAGCCAACACTGTAATAGTTGGCCTAAGACTATTATCAACATATATAAAGCTGCCTATAAATATAGACATTATAAATATCATTATAAATGTAACTACAATTCTTTTAAAATCTCCTAATTTGGAGTCTATTAATCTTTTACTCAAAATAATCCCCCTTATTATTTTATGTTAAAATATCTTATAGTATTTTCTTATTTTTTTAAGATTTTATATATTTTATACATCTTTCACATATTTTTAGTATATAAGTAAAAAATAATTAATACTATAAATTTAGGATAGCTATATAAAGTTATATACATTCAATTTTATGTATTAATTAGAAAATAATGAGTATATGTGGTATAATATTGCATTAGGTAAGGAGGTTAAGCTTAATGAGTAATGATAACAATGGAAATAACAATAAAATAAGAAGAAAAAAAGTAAGTTCTTCTGCTAATAAGAGTACTACTTCTAAAAGTGCTAACTCTAATTCTCCTAGAACTAAGTCTTCTAAAAAGAAATCTTCTAAAAAGAAAGATAAGTTTAAAGCGCTTAGAGTAACAGGAATCGTACTTTTAGTAATGTTAGTGTGCTTGTCTGCAGCAGGAACAGGTCTAGTATTTGCATCTTTAAGAGATGTACAACCAGTTACTAAAGCTCTCTTAGATGAAAAGACTTACCAAACAACTGAAATTAGATACGCCAATGGAGACTTATTATCTAATGCTCCTAGTGTAAATAAAAAAGATCCTATTAAAATAGATCAAATACCAAAAGATATAATAAATGCAGTTGTTTCAATTGAGGACGAAAGATTTTATGAACACAATGGTGTAGATATAAAAGGTTTATTAAGATCTGTTGTCAAGACCTTAACGGGTAATAAACAAGGTGGTAGTACAATACCTATGCAGGTATCAAAAATGTTGCTAACTACTGATAAGCAAACTTTAACTCGTAAAATAAAAGATATATATTATGCTTATGAAATGAGTAAAACTTTAACTAAGAATCAAATTCTTGAAGCTTACTTAAATAATTTCTTCGTAGGTAGAGGTCTTGCAGGAGTACAAGCTGGAGCAAATGGATACTTTAGCAAAAATGCAGATGATCTTACACTTGCAGAATGTGCATTACTTGCAGGAGCTACAAAAAACCCATCAAGTTATGCCGCTTATGTAAGTTCAAAACTTGATGGAACAGAAGAAAAAAGTGATGTAGAAAATAGACTTTTATACTTTATAAATACTCCTGATGATAATCTTGATGATCCTACACAAGTTGAACTTGATATGATTGATAAATTAAATAAATGGGGATTAATACCAAATCAAGATACATATAAACAATTAAAGTCTGGATCTATGGTTGTAAGAAAAGCCGTTAGTAATCCAAAAGCAATAGAAAGAAGAAACATTGTTTTAAAGAAAATGTTAGATCTTGGATATATTTCTCAATCAGAATATAGTGAAGCAATAGCTGAACCTATAAATATAAAGCTTCCTAAAGCTGCAGATAAGGTAGCTTCTTCAGTAGAAGACCTTATAGAATATAACGTAATAGATGCTTTAGTTGAACAAGGAAATACAAGAGATGAAGCTTATAACATGTTCTATAATGGTGGATTAAGAATAGACACTACAATAGATCCAACTATGCAAGAAACATTAGAAAAAGAATATGAAAATGATAGTAACTTCCCTAATAGTAGAGTTGATTCTGATGGATCGCATCAACCTCAATCTTCTATGGTTATTTTAGATTATAGAACAGGACAAATAAAAGCTTTAGTAGGTGGTAGACATATTACAGGTAGAAAAACTTTAAATAGAGCAACTACACCTCAACA
>NZ_CATXCO010000021.1:0-20161 GCF_958366745.1 uncultured Romboutsia sp. | reverse complement strand
AAGCTTTATCCAGCTTCGACTACTAAAGCATGGACAGCTTATGTCGTTTTAAAACATGTTAGTGATTTAAATCAAGTAGTTGAGATAAAAGATTTACCTATTGTTGATGGGTCAAGTATGTACCTAAAAGAAGGTGAAGCATTTACAGTAAAAGAATTATTAGATGCATTGTTAATTCACTCATCTAATGACGTAGCTATGGTTTTAGCTAAATATGTAGGTGGTTCTGTAGAAAACTTTGTAAATATGATGAATAATGAAGCTAAAGCTATAGGTGCTAAAAATACTCATTTTAACAATCCTCATGGATTACCAGATGAAAACCACTATACTACAGCTTACGATATGGCTCTTATGGCTAGAAAGGCTATTGATAATGATATATTTAGAGATATAGTTAAAACTAAATCTGTTAAATATCCTGCTACAGAAGCTTATCCTTATGAAAGATACTTTGAAAATACTAATCAATTTTTAACATCAAGATCTAAAATGGACTATAAAGGCCAACAAATAGATATTAAATATGATGTTGTGGATGGTATAAAAACAGGATATACCGATGCAGCTGGAAAATGTCTTTTATCTACTGGTATTAAAAATAATATAAGAGTTATTTCTGCCGTTTTTAAGTCTACTGTTAATGATTTATATCTTGACTCTAGAACTTTGCTAGACTATGGT
Source organism: uncultured Romboutsia sp. (assembly GCF_958366745.1). Classification (NCBI taxonomy): domain Bacteria; kingdom Bacillati; phylum Bacillota; class Clostridia; order Peptostreptococcales; family Peptostreptococcaceae; genus Romboutsia; species uncultured Romboutsia sp. The sequence continues at coordinate 19,477 of NZ_CATXCO010000021.1, read as the reverse complement.
TTTGATAATTTCTATGTTGAGACAATTGTCGACAAAAATGAGTTTATAAAAGATAAAAAAGTATTTTTAAGTAAAGAAAAAAAATTAACTTATCAACCAGAAACTAATTATAGTGTTGTATTGCCTAACAATAGCAAAGCTGATGACTATTCAATAAAAACTAAATTAGATAATGTTAAGTTACCTATAAATAAGGGTGATAAGGTAGGTACTTTAGAAGTTTATAAAAATAATAAACTAGAGAAAAGTATTGATTTAGTTGCTAAAAATGATGTAACTAGTGTATTTTCATCTTTGGCAAAAAATAAATTTTTATATAATGTATTAAAAGTACTTTTACTTATAGCTATATTAATTTTTATAGTATTATTTATACGTAAAGGTAAAAAAAGAAATAAAAAGAAAAATATTTACTCTAAAAATAGAAGACGTAGAAAGTATTAAAAGCTATTGATTAATCAATAGCTTTTAATATTTTTTATCTATAGATTTTTTCAACATTTTATTTAATATAAATAAAATGTTGATTTATCCATCTTTAACTAGCTTTACTTATATTTATAAGTTTTGTATTTCTAATATACTTTATCCCCTTCATAATAACATATGTACCTATCACAATATAAATAAATTTAAATATTAAACTTTCTGGAACTGGCACAAATGTAATTAAATTATTTATAAAATGTGCAAAAATAGACAATTTCATAGATTTAGTATAACAGTAAATAAACCCTAAAATTATTCCTCCTATAAATGCATTAATTCCTTGAGGTATATTTAAATGCACTAATCCAAATACCATAGCTGAGTATATAATTGCTTTCTTTGAACTATTTTTATATTTATTTAATAAGCCATTTAATATAATTCCTCTAAATAGTAACTCCTCAAATATAGGCGCCGTTATAAGAGTTTGAAAATACATTAAGAAACCAAATATAACGACTTCTATTGTCTCCGCATTATCAATAAAAAAATCTATATCATCTTCAGATATAGGTCCTTCAAATTGTGATAATACATCAAATAAAATAGCTTCTCTAATTAAAATATAGCCTATTATAATTAAAAATACATATAAAAAATCTTTATTATTAATTTTTACTTTTTTATCATTTATTTTAATTATATCTTTTTGTGTGTACTTTTTTCCTACCATTATTATAATAATCATATGTACAGGTATTAGTATTATCCCAGCTATTATCATCACAGAACCAATAGAAGTATTTTCATCTATAAGAATCATAATAAATGTTAATAAAAAATTTATTATCCCTGGAATTAAAGTAAACATTATTATAATAAATAGAGATCTTAATACTGATATTTCCTTTACTTCTACTTCATTTTCATATATTGATTTTAATATTTTCATATATCTCTCCTTAAGTTTTACATTGTATAAATTGATTTGTATATTCTTTAGCAGTTTAATTATATCAGAAGTATTATAATAAAAATATATCAATATTACTTTAGTTAATAACCTATCTATATATTTTTAGTTAATATAATTTAATTATAATTAAAAAGCTGGTAATGTAGTCATTACCAGCTATATAATATTATCCAAATATTTTATTAGTTAAAGAACATCCTGTGCAAGTTGCAGCAACTCCACCTAATGCAGTTTCTCTTAATTCCATTGGAAGAGTCTTACCTACTTTATACATAGCAGCTACAGTCTCATCAAATGGTATTATGTTTAATATACCAGCTAAACATAATTCTGCTGATATTAAAGCATTTGCAACACCTATAGCATTTCTTCCTTGGCAAGGTACTTCAACAAGTCCAGCTATTGGGTCACATACTAATCCCATAACATTTTGTAAACAGTGCGATGCAGCATGTACTGCTTGTTCTGGGCTTCCACCCATCATTTCAACTATACCAGCTGATGCCATTGCAGCAGCAGCTCCAGTTTCAGCTTGACATCCACCTTCTGCTCCTGAAACAGTTGCATTTCTAGTTATTATAGCTCCTATAGCTGAAGCTGTAAATAATGCATCTATCATAGTTTCATCATCTATACCGTATTCTTTACCTATTGTAACTATAGCTCCTGGAAGTATACCACAAGAACCTGCTGTTGGTGCAGCAACTATAAGCCCCATAGAAGCATTAACTTCCATAGTTCCCATTGCAGCAGCCATAGCTTTATTCATTAAATCTCCACAAACAGTCTTTGCAGATGAATTTCTGAAGTTAGTTAACTTCTTAGCTTCTCCACCTATAAGACCACCCATAGATTTTATATCTTCTTGAACTGCTTTTTCAACAGCTTCTTTCATTATATTTAAACTTACTCTCATTTTATCTTTTACTTCTTCTTTTGATATTCCTGTAAGTTCTGCTTCTCTTTCTACACATAATTCATGTATAGTCATGTTTAATTCTTTACATTTTTCTAATAATTCTGCTCCACTTGTGAAATTATATTTCATTTTTGTCTCTCCTTCATTTATTAGAATTTATCTAAAACTACTACCTTAGCTACTACTTCAAATTTTCTTAATTGCTCTATTAAGCTTGACTCTAATTCATCCTCTGTTTCTATTGTCAAGAATGTGTATTCTGACTTAGCCGGCTTATTAGTAGATATCATCGATATATTTTTATTGTTATGACCAAGTATTCCTGTTATAAATGCTATTGCACCAGGTATATCTTTTATTTCTAATACTACAGCACTTCTAGAACCATTAAAGTCAAGTGCTAAACCATCCATTTCAGTAAGCTTTATGTTTCCTCCACCTATAGAAGCACCCATTACTGTTGATTTAGAGCCATCTTCTAATATCATTTCCATTTTTACTGTATTAGGATGAACGTTTTCTCCTAAGTTAGTTTTTATGAATTCAAACTTAACCCCTTGTTCTTTTGCTAATTCAAAAGAATACTTGATTCTAGCATCATCTGGATCGAACCCTAATATACCACCAACTAATGCCTTATCTGTACCATGACCTTTATAAGTTTCTGCAAATGATCCGTGAAGTAAAAAGTTTACTTCTTTTACTGGTTTTCCTGCTATTTTAGAAGCGCTCTTTCCAAGTCTTGCAGCTCCTGCAGTATGAGAACTTGATGGACCTATCATGTTAGGACCTACTATATCAAATACACTATAATCTTTAGCCATTATATTACCTCTTTCTTGTCTAATTGTATATAGAATTAAACTTAAAATTTTATTTAAGTATTCTTTGCTATTATATATACCCATATAAATATATCTATAAAATGGTTTTCATTACATGTAATTAAAACTTAATTTTAAGATATATTTATATTCATTTCATACATATCATTATATACTAAAATTCGACTTTGTGAAGTCTTATTTTAAAAAAATATATATTTTTTAATTTACTTTTTTGTATTATTATGTATAAATCTTAATAAAAATATTTATACATTATTAAAAAATGGCCAGTATATAACTGACCATTTTTTATAAAACTATCCTATAGCTATTACTTCTATTTCTACTTTAACATCTTTTGGAAGTCTTGCAACTTCTACACAAGCTCTAGCTGGTTTATTTTCACCGAAGAACTCAGCATATACTTCATTTATTTGAGCAAATTCATTCATATCTTTTATAAATACTGTAGATTTTACTACATGAGAAAAGTCAAGCCCAGCTTCAGCTAATATAGCTTGAACATTTTTTAAAGATTGAGCAGTTTGAGCTTTTACATCTCCTTCTACTATTTCCATAGTTTCAGGTACAAATGGAACTTGTCCTGATACGAATAACATATTTCCAGCTTTAACAGCTTGAGAGTATGGTCCTATAGCTTTAGGTGCATTATCTGTATGTATTACTTGATGTTTCATATTAAAATTCCTCCTATGAATATAAATATATATGTATATTACACATTTTCATTTATCATTATACTATTATATAAGTTTTGTTGTATATATTTTTTTATATTAATCAGAAATAAAAGTTAACTTTATAATTTAAAGTTAACCTTTATTTGTATTTTATTTATATTATATTTCTACTATTTCAAATCCAGCTTCTGTTATAGCAACTTTTAATTTATCTATGTGATTATGGTTGAATGTTTCAAGCACCATTTCTGCAGTAAGACTACCTAATGCTCCACCCATAGATGATCTTGATAAATTAGCGCTTAGTATATTAGCATCATATTCACTTATTATTTTAGTTAATTCAGCAAGTCCGCCTGGCTTATCTTGTATTACTGTATTAAATGAATATCTTCTAGCTTCTTTAGTTAAAGCAGTTCCTATAACTCTGTATAATGTATTAACATCTACATTTCCTCCAGATATTACACAAACTACATTTTCATCTTTTTTAGGTACATATTTTCCACTTAATAATGCAGCAGTAGTTACAGCTCCAGCTCCTTCAGCTACAACTTTTTGATTTTCCATTAAGAATAACATACCTTGAGCTATTTCATCTTCTTCAACAACTACTACTTCATCAACTAATTCATTTATTATTTCAAAAGTTACATCACCAGGTGTTTTAACAGCTATACCATCAGCTATTGTAGTAGATTTAAATGCTGTTGTAACTTCACCATTTTTCATAGACTCCTGCATTGAAGGTATATTCGCAGTTTGAACACCTACTATTTTTATGTTAGGGTTTATTCCTTTAGCTGCTACTGCTATACCAGCTATTATTCCCCCTCCACCGATTGGACAAAGTATAGTATCAACTTTTCCATCTAATTGCTCAAGTATTTCAAGACCTATAGTTCCTTGTCCTGCTATTACATATTTATCATTAAATGGATGCAAGAAAGTTGCTCCAGTTTCTTTTTGTATTTCAACTGCTTTTGCGTAAGCATCATCATAAACTAAACCATTTAATACTACTTCTGCTCCGTATCCTTTAGTTGCTGTAACTTTGGCTAAAGGTGCAGTAGCTGGCATTACTATTGTAGCATTTATTCCTGTCATTTTAGCACCTAATGCAACACCTTGTGCATGATTTCCTGCACTTGATGCTATAACACCATTTGCCTTTTCTTCCTCAGTTAAGTTTGCTATTTTGTTACAAGCTCCTCTTACTTTAAAAGAACCTGTTTTTTGAAGATTTTCACATTTGTAGAAAACATTTGCCCCAGTCATAGCACTAAGTTTTGCACTTTCTAATATATCAGTTTGCTTTACTATATCTTTTATAGTTTCTTTTGCATTCTTTATGTCTTGTAAAGTAACCTTTGTCATTTCATACACTCCCGTAAACGTTTTTTTATTATCAATAATTAGATTTTATACCTTTTTTTTTCAAAAATCAACATTAATTTTTACATTTTAAAATATTTTTTTCACTTTTATATTTTAAATTTTATAATATTTCAATTAACTCTTATTTTTCAAACAAAAAACTCTTTGTATTTAAATATACAAAGAGCTTTTTATTAATTTATTATTTTACAACTATATTAACTAATTTCTTAGGTACTGCAACTACTTTAACTATAGTTTTACCTTCAACTAGTGCTTTTATTTTTTCATCTTCCATTGCTACTTTTTCCATTTCTTCTCTAGAAATATTAGCAGCAACACTTAATTTTCCTCTTACTTTTCCATTTATTTGAACAACTATCTCAACTTCATCTTTAACTAAAGCAGTTTCATCGTATTTTGGCCAAGATATATTAAATATACTTCCTTCTTTTCCTATCATAGCCCATAGTTCTTCACCTATATGAGGTGCAAATGGAGCAAGTATAGTTACTATAGTTTCTACACCTTCTTTTATAACTGCTTCATTTCTAGAATCTAATTCTTTGTACTTATACATTTCATTTATTAATTCCATTAATGCTGATATAGCAGTATTAAATCCAAACTTTTCATTTAAATCTTCAGTAACTTTCTTTAAAGTTGCATGTATAGTATATCTCATAGCTTTATCTTCTTTAGTTAATTCTTTTGACTCAACATCAGATTTAGCTATATCAGATAATTCATCTACTAATCTATATACTCTATTTAAGAATCTAAAGCATCCTTCAACACCTTGGTCTGACCATTCTAAGTCTCTTTCTGGAGGTGCTGCAAATAATACGAATAATCTAGCTGTATCAACTCCGTATTCTTCTATTATTTCTGATGGAGCTACAACATTCCCTTTAGATTTACTCATCTTAGCACCATCTTTTAAAACCATACCTTGAGTTAATAAGTTTTTGAAAGGCTCTTTAAAATCTAACATTCCCATAGAATTAAATGCTTTTACAAAGAATCTTGAGTAAAGAAGATGTAATATAGCATGCTCTACCCCACCTATATATTGGTCAACTGGCATCCAGTTGTTAACTGCTTCTTTACTAAATGGTTCTTCAGTATTTTTAGGATCTATATATCTTAAGAAGTACCAAGAAGAATCTACGAATGTATCCATTGTGTCAGCTTCTCTTCTAGCTGGTTTTCCACAACATGGACAAGTTGTATTCATAAATGTTTTAGATGTTGTAAGTGGCGATTCACCCTTTCCTGTAAACTCTACATCTGTTGGTAATAATATTGGTAAGTTTTCTTTCTTTTCTGGAACTATACCACATTCATCACAATATACTACAGGTATTGGACATCCCCAGTATCTTTGTCTAGAAAGTAACCAGTCTCTTAATCTATAGTTAACTGTTTTCTTTCCTCTTCCTATTTCTTCTATCTTTTCTATTATAGCATCAAATGCTTTATCAGCGTCCATTCCATCAAATTCTGCTGAGTTTATCATTTTATTATCTTCATCTATTACAGTTACTACTTCTAAGTCATATTTAGATGCAAAATCAGCATCTCTTTCATCATGAGCCGGAACTGCCATAACTGCACCTGTTCCATAATCAACAAGTACGTAGTTAGCTATCCATAAAGGAACTTTTTTACCTGTTAATGGATTTACAACATATTTACCTATGAATATTCCTTCTTTTTCAACATCACTTGAAGTTCTCTCTATTTCTGTCATAGTATGCATTTTTTGAACAAATGCTTCTACTGCTTCTTCATATTCTGTTTTCGCAACTAGTTCTTTAACTAATGAATGCTCTGGAGCTAAAACCATGTAAGAAACTCCATATACAGTATCTGGTCTAGTTGTAAATACAGTTATAGATTTGTCACTTCCATCTATATCGAAAGTTATTTCAGCACCAGTACTTTTTCCTATCCAGTTTCTTTGCATAGTTTTAACTTTTTCTGGCCATCCATCTAAAGTATCTATATCTTGTAATAATTCCTCTGCAAAATGAGTAGTTTTGAAATACCATTGTTCTAAGTCTTTCTTTATTACTACAGAATCACATCTTTCACATGCACCTTGTACAACTTGCTCATTAGCAAGAACTGTTTCACAAGATGGACACCAGTTTACGAAAGATTTTTTCTTATATGCTAGTCCATGTTCTAACATTTTTAAGAATATTTGTTGAGTAAACTTATAGTATTCTGGTGTAGATGTAGCTATTTCTCTATCCCAGTCAAAGCTAAGACCTAAAGTTTTTAATTGTTCTCTGATGTCAGCTATATTTTCCATAGTCCATTTGTCTGGATGTATTCCATGCTTTATAGCTGCATTTTCTGCTGGAAGTCCAAATGAATCCCATCCCATTGGATGTAGAACATTGTACCCTTGCATTTTCTTAAATCTAGCAACTACGTCACCTATAGAGTAGTTTCTAACATGTCCCATATGTAATTTTCCTGATGGATAAGGGAACATTTCTAATGCATAATACTTAGGCTTTGTATTATCATTAGTATCTGTTTTATATTGTCCATTTTCTTCCCAAGTTTTTTGCCATTTTGACTCAATTTCATTTGGTTTATAAACGTTCATCAAAATTTCCTCCTATGTTAATAATATTAAAAAAATCCTCAATCACTAAACACAATGTTTAGGGACGAGGATTATCTTCGCGGTACCACCCTAATTAGCCTAATAAGGCTCTCTTAGATAGTTTTTATGCCAACTACGGCTAAATAGATTTTACCTAGCAAGTTCAAAGGTACATTTTACTAGTTCACAGCACCACTAGCTCTCTGAAAAAATATATTCTTTTACTACTCTAGTCTATTTAATAATTTAAAATTTTAATTATAATGTTAACATCATTAAGCTAAGTTGTCAACATCCACATATGGAGCATCTTTCCATAGCTTTTCTAAGTTATAGAAATCTCTGTTTTCTTCATTAAATATATGAACCATAACATCGCCATAATCAAGTAAAACCCAAACTTGGCTATCATATCCTTCTTTTCCTCTAGCTTCTATACCAAGTTTAGTTAATTCATCTTCTACATTGTCAGCTATAGCTTTTACTTGTCTTTGAGAAGATGCTGTAGCTATTACAAAGTAATCACATAAGCTAGACACAGCTCCTATATTTAATATTGCTATATCTTTACCTAGTTTATCATCTATTGCATCATATATAACTTTTGTAATGTTTTCTACTGTCATATTATTTCCTTCCTTTCATGATTATAAACATATTTAATTATTATACCATAAATAATACGTAAATAAACCATTGTATTTTATTATATAATGTATTAAATTTATTTTTATTCTATGCTTTTATAAAATTTTATTTTTTATAAGATAATTTCTTGCATCTACTGTTCTATTATGTATTAACTGATTGTTCTCTATTACAAATTTTATTGTATTATTAAATGAAATAAGTAAGGCTTTATCTAATTCTTTATTATAAACTAAATCTCTTAATTCTTCCACTCCAGGAAAATCTCTATCTTCCTCTATTAAGTCTGCAATATAAATTATTTTTTCTATTATGTCCATGTCTTCTTTACCTGTAGTATGGTACTTTATAGCATTTATTATATCTTTATCATTTATTCCAAATTCATATTTTGCTATGTATGAACCTATTAAGCTATGAGATAATGCTAAGTTGTCTTTTTCTATTTCATCTAAAACTATTTTATATTTATCTACATAATATTTTACTTCATCTTTGTTTAAATACTTAGCACAGTCATGCGCTATTCCTGCTATATAAGCTTTTTCTTTATCACACCCATAAATTTCACTTAACTTTACAGCACAATTTGCCACATTTAATGAATGTTTATACCTCTTTTCCGGTAACATTTCTTGTATCTTATTATTAATTAATTCTAAATTCATATATTATTCTCCACTACTATATAATTTTTTGTTATATATATATTCTTGTACTAATTCAGGTACTAAATATCTAATTGTTTTATGTTTATTTAATTGTTCCCTTATATATGTTGATGATATATCTAAAGATGGCACATATACACTTTCAATATTTGCATTGTACTTATCTTTTAGCTCTTTTATTTTTTCATTAGCTCTTAATAAACTTATTCCTGGTCTTGTTGCTGCTATAAAGTTTGCTAATTTAAAGTTCCCCTCAACATCCTTCCAAGTTTCTATATCACATATAGCATCCGCTCCAGTTATAAAATATATCTCTGCATTTTTATATATTTGTTTTAAAACTTTTAATGTATCTATTGTATAAGTACTTTTTTCTCTTTTTATTTCTATATCAGAAACTATAAAGTCATCATTATTAACTGTAGATAATAATACCATATTATACCTATCATATTTATCAGTTATATTCCCCTTTTTATGAGGAGGATTTCCGGATGGTATAAATAATATTTTGTCTAATTTATAATTATCTCTTATAAATTCAGCTGTCGCTAAATGTGCGTAATGTATAGGGTCAAACGTCCCACCCATTATACCTATCTTTACATTACTACACCTATCCCCAAATTGCTTTAACTTCTTTTGATTAATTATAAAAGACTCATCAACTATATTGTTAATTGCCATAATTTATCTCCTTTGTTAAATTATATTATTATTGTATCATTATTTTTTATTTATTAAATATATTAAATTACTTTTTAGTGTATAATCATATTATTATGTATAATTAAGGAGAAATATAATGGCTATAATTACAAAAATAGAAGCACAAAAGAAAAATACAGATAGAGTAAATATTTATATTAATGATGAATTTTTTATGTCTGTATTTACTGAGCTTGTTTATACATTTAATCTAAAAAAAGGTATGGAGATAAATAAAGAAAATTTAAAAACTTTACTCGATGATGATATGTACATTAAAGCTAAAAATAAAGCCTTAAATATATTATCTAAAGCTGACCAATCAGAGAAAAAAATAAAAGAAAAATTATCTTCTGAATTTGAAGAACACACTATCGAAAAAGTATTAGATTTTTTAAGGAATAATAAGTTTATTGATGATAAATTATTAGCTCAAAAAATAGTAAATACTAATATTAACTTAAATAAATGTGGTAAAAATAAAATAAAACAAAATCTTTACAATAAAGGAATAGATTCTGAAGATATATCCCATGCTATATCTAATATTAATTCTAATGTTGAATTTGAAAATGCAATGTATCTAGCTAAAAAGCGTTATGAGAGAATAAAAAACGAAGATAAAAGAAAAATATACCAAAAGCTTTCTCAGCATCTCGCTTATAAAGGATTTGGTTATGATACGATCAAATCTGTTTTAAATAAAATTTTAAATTTTGATGAATATGAATATTAAGTATGGAGGTAATAAATGAAACTAATTGTCGGTATCTTAAGTTTTTTACTTGGTATATATAATGTAACTAAACTTTACAAACAAGATAGTCTTAAATAAAAGGAGTCTTTTTATGATAGATTTAGTTTTGCTAGGTTGTGGAGGCAATATGCCAATGCCAAATAGATTTCTCTCTTCTTTGTTTATAAATTATAAAGGAAGAAAAATACTTATTGATTGTGGTGAAGGTACTCAAGTTTCTATGAGAATGAAAAATTGTGGTTTTAAAAATATAGATTTAATATGTATAACTCACCTTCACGGCGATCATTTTTACGGTCTTATGGGACTTTTATCTACTATAGGAAATAGCTCTAGAATTGATGATTTAACTATAGTTGGTCCTAAAGGTATTGGTAAAATGATAAATGCGCTTAAAACTTTAATAGAATACTTACCATATAAAATAATTGTTGTTGAAAATCCTAAAGGTACATTCTCTTTGGTTAATGATATATTAAAAGATATAGAAATTTCGACTTTAGAGCTAGATCATTCAAGCGAGTGCCTAGGATATAGCTTGTACTTTAAGAGAACACCTAAGTTTAATATAGAAAAAGCTATCAAAAACAATGTTCCTAAATTATTATGGCAAAAACTTCAAAGTGGAAAAAATATAGTTTTTGAAAATATTGAATACTCTCCAGATATGGTTTTAGGAGATAATCGAAAAGGAATAAAAATTAGCTTTATTACAGATACAAGACCAATATTATCAATTCCTGAGTTTATAAATAACAGTGATTTATTCATATGTGAAGCTATGTATGGAGATGATTTAGATATATCTAAAGCTGTTAAAAATAAGCATATGACATTTAGAGAGGCTGCCAATTTAGCAAGACTTGGTAATGTTAAGACATTACTTTTAACTCACTTTAGCCCTTCTCTAGAAGATCCTAATCTATATATAAAAAATGCAACTGATGTATTTGAAAATACTATAGTTGGAAAAGATAGATATGATATTAATTTAAATTTTGAAAATTAACTATATAAAAAGGATGTAACTTAATTTTATAAAACTAAGATACATCCTTTTATTTTAATTAATATTTAATATTAATTATTTACATACATTTCCAGCTACATTTAATACATCCCATGTTCTAGCAAATGGTGGTGCATAGCATAAATCTAACATTCCTAATTGATTAGTTGTTAATTTTCCAAATATAGCTGCTGCTATTACATTACATCTTTGAACTGAGTCTTTAAATCCAGCAACTTGTCCACCTAATATAACCTTAGTATCTGCATCATAAACAAGCTTTACATATATTTTATCTCTACCTGGATAGTAATTTGTTTGGTTAAAGTCTGATATAAATTTAGCCTTATAGTTTATACCTAGCTTTTGAGCTTGTGACTCAGTCATACCAGTTGAAGCTGCTTCCATATCCATAACTTTTATACAGCTTGAACCTAATGATCCTTGGAATGAGTTATTTGCTCCTGCTAAATTTTCACCAACTATTCTACCTAATTTATTAGCTCCTGTTGCAAGAGGTACATATGAATCTTGACCTGTTACTATATTTTGTATAGTAGCACAATCTCCAGCTGCATATATATCTTCAACTGAAGTTCTACCAAATTCATCAACTATTATAGCTCCATTTGGTAACATTTCTATAGATGTATCTTTTAAGAATGACGTATTTGGTCTTACTCCTGTTGCTATAATAACTACATCAGCTTCATATTCACCTTTGTTTGTTATAATTTTTTCTACCTTAGTTTCTCCAACTAATTCAGATACTAGTTCTTCTAATCTTAAATCTACATCGTGTTTTTTAATCTCTTCTTCTAATACGTCAGTTATTTCTTTGTCAAAAACTTGCGCAAGAACTCTTGATTCTGATTGGAATACTCTTACTTCTTTACCTAACTGCTTAGCAGCTTCAACAGCTTCAAGACCTATAAATCCTGCACCTATTATAGCTACCTTTTGATTTTCTTCTTTATTTAATAATTCTTTTACTTTTATTCCATCTTCCATAGTCTTTAACGTTGAAACATTCTCTAACTTAACATTTTTTATAGGAGGTATTATACTACTTGCTCCTGTTGCTATCATTAACTTATCATAAGAATCTTCAAATTCAACATTTGTTTCTAAATTTCTTACTGTAACTTTTTTAGCCTCTGTATCAACCTTAACAACTTCATGGAATACATTTAAATCTATTCCGGTTTCTCTAAATTTTTCTGCACTTCTTGCTATCATATTATTAGCATCATCGAAGAATCCTCCAACAAAGTATGGAAGCCCACATGCTCCAAATGATACTACATCTGTTTTTTCATATACTACAACATCATATTCAGGTTTCATTCTTTTTAACTTAGCTGCTGCACTCATCCCAGCTGCAACTGCACCTACTATAATTACTCTCATTATAATTCTCCCTCCCTAAATAAATTACATTATTTCTAAAAGTATTTTTTTATTTTTATTTATTTTTATAAGCTAGTTATTATATTAACACTTTTTTTTCATAAAATCTATAGTATATTAGTTTATTTTACATTATTCTACAATATTTAATAAGTAATTATTATTTACACAAAATCTACATAGCTAAAGTAATGTATCGAATAAATATTTTATTATATAAAATTTTATAAATTATTAAAAACTTTTTAATTTTATCAAATTAATTAATGTTACATATATAAGTTAATGATATATAATCATTGATTTTATATCATTTTTTAATAATAAAAAAGCATCTGTATATTTACAGATGCTTAAAATATTATCTAACCGATCTTTTTGTTACTCTTCCTTTTTTAGTAACATTTTCAGCCTTTACTTTAGCCTTAGCTTGTTCATGTCCTGGGAATACTATTTGTGGATTCTCTGTATTTTTCTTATATAAAGTAAACTTCGATCCTATAGCTTGAACAAACTCAGCTCTTAAAGCTTCACATATAGCATTAGCAGTTTCTTTAGTTTCAAGTCCTGCAGTTTCAAGTATTGTTACTTTAACTATTTCCCTTTTTCTTAACATATCATCTAATTGCTCTAAAAAGCTTTCAGTAACTCCATCTTTACCTATTTGAGTTGAAGGCTTTAAAGTATTTGCTATTGATCTTAAATATGCTCTTTGCTTACCTTTTAACATTGTGTCACCTCATCTATATTAATTATAGAATTCAAATTCTATTTCGTAAATTCTAACTGTATCTCCATCTTCTATTCCCATTTCTCTTAATCTATCGAATACACCTTGGCTTTCCATAGCCTTTTGGAAATATTGAAGAGATTCCATATCATCAAAGTTAACAGAGTACATAATTCTTCTTAAAGATTTACCAGTTACTACATATACTCCATCTTCTATATCTATTTGTAAACCTTCATCTTGTACTTCATCAAGTTCAGGTCTAAACATTTCTTCTTCTGAAACTAACTCTATTTCTTCAGCTTCTCTTAATAATTCAGATACATAAGCAATTACATCATCTACACCTTGACGTGTTGCAGCAGACATTTTAAATACTTTATATCCTCTTCCCTCTAATTCATTTTTGAATTCATCAAATATACTTTCATCTTCTAGTATATCCATCTTATTAGCAACTACAACTTGTGGTCTTGTAGCTAATTTTTCATTGTATAGTTTTAATTCACCATTAATTTTATCAAAGTCATCTAAAGCATCTCTGCCTTCTAAACCAGATATATCAACTATATGTATTAAAACTTTAGTTCTTTCAACATGTCTTAAGAAGTCATGGCCTAAACCTACACCTTCTGCAGCACCTTCTATAAGACCTGGTATATCAGCTAAAACAAAACTCTCTCCAAATTTAGTTTGAACAACACCTAAATTAGGAGTTAATGTTGTAAAGTGGTAGTTAGCTATCTTTGGTTTAGCTTTAGTTACTACAGATAAGAATGTTGACTTACCTACGTTAGGGAATCCTAAAAGACCAACATCAGCTATCATTTTAAGTTCTAATACTACCCATTTTTCTACACCGTCACTACCTGATCTAGCAAAAGCAGGAGCTTGTCTAACTGCATTGGCAAAGTGTTGGTTTCCTTTTCCACCTCTACCACCTTTAGCAACTACAGCTCTATCTCCTTCTTCTTTTAAATCTGCTATAACAAGACCTGTAGCTTCATCTCTTATTATTGTTCCAGGAGGAACTTTAAGGATTAAGTCTTCCCCATTTCTTCCTGCTTTTCTTTTTTTGCTACCATCTTCTCCGTGTTCTGCTACATATTTTCTTTGATATTTAAAGTCCATTAATGTTCTTAAACCTAAATCAACTTCAAATATTACACTAGCTCCGTTTCCACCGTCTCCACCGTCTGGACCACCAGCTGGAACATATTTTTCTCTTCTAAATGATACCGCACCATTTCCGCCATTTCCTGACTTAACAAAAATCCTAGCTTTATCTATAAACAAATTAATCACCTACTTGTTTAAACTTTTTATTTATTTTTTCCCAAATAGATATATAACATTCTGTAAATATCTATTTACAAGAAAAAGGAGTGTATTAACACTCCTTTTATTTAGCATTACTCAGCTATTGATACTGGGTATACACTAACTTTCTTTCTTTTCTTATCTTTTCTTTCGAATTTAACAGCACCGTCAACTAATGCGAATAAAGTGTCATCTCCACCTTTACCTACGTTAGTTCCTGGATGTATCTTAGTACCTCTTTGTCTTACTATTATACTACCAGCAGTTACTACTTGTCCGTCGAATCTCTTAACACCTAATCTCTTAGATATAGAATCTCTACCGTTTTTAGAAGACCCTACCCCTTTCTTAGATGCAAGTAACTGTAAGTTCATGTTTAACATATGGAGTCACCCCCTACTTTTTTAAGATTTTTATATTTTTGGGATATTCCCTTTTAATTTCTTCAATAGCTAATTGAAAATGATTTAGCAGTAATTTAGAATCTTCTAGATATCCATCTTTTACGATGCATTCTATATGACCTTCTTTACCTATAACTTTCTCAAATTCAACCTTTACAAGCTTGTCTAATGAGTTTATAACTGCAATTGCATTAGATGTAACCGCAGAACATACTATATCATATCCTATTTCAGCATAATCAGCATGACCCTTAAGACAAAAGCCTCTTATTGAAAAGTCATCATCGTAATAATATTTAACTTTTATCATTACTTAACCATTAATTAAGCGTTTATCTTTTCGATAACTATCTTAGTGTATGGTTGACGATGTCCTTGCTTTCTTCTGTAGTCTTTCTTAGCTTTGTACTTGAAAACTATAACTTTCTTAGCTTTACCTTGTTCAACAACTTTTGCTTGAACAGAAGCACCTTCAACTGTAGGAGCTCCAACTACTAACTCACCATCTTTAGTGCAAGCTAATACTTCGTTTAAAGTAACTACATCACCTGCATTACCTTCTAACTTTTCAACGAATAATACATCACCTTCAGCAACTTTATATTGCTTTCCACCTGTTTTAACTATAGCGTACATTAAATACACCTCCTCGGTCTCAAAACTCGCCATATAGGTACTTCATTTAAGAAGTTTTCAACCTTTTCTGTGCGGCATTTACAGTTATTAATATTACTATAATATTTGTCATATGTCAACTAACTATTATAAATTATATTTAATTTTTCATAATTTATTTTATCATTTTCACATAATCCTATTTTTGTACTATATTTTTTAGATATATTTTCTATTATATACATAAAATTCATTTTTATAAGTTTTAAAGTTCTACTATTTAACTCTATAGTTACATCTTTGTATGATGTATGTGTACTAATTCTTATTATCTCTTTCTCTATATCATCTAAAATAAAATTAATAGATTTTGTTGATCCTTTACCTTCACAAGTATAACATTCTTCCAAATAATATTTGTCTATCGAGTCTCTTTCTCTTCGTCTTGTAATTTCCACTAGACCTAACTTTGTCATTCCTAATACTTCAGTTTTTCTTTTATCTTTTTTAAACTCTTCATTTAATATATTTATTATTTCTTGTTTATACTTTGCTTTGTGCATATCTATAAAATCAACTATTACTATTCCACCTATATCTCTTAATTTAAGTTGTCGGCAAACTTCAATTGCGGCTTCTATATTCGTTTGATACACTGTTTCCTCAAGCTTTAAATTTCCAGTAAACCTACCTGTATTAACATCTATTACAGTAAGTGCTTCTGTTTTATCTATTATTAAATATCCTCCGCTTTTTAGCCATACCTTTTTACTTAAAGCTTTTTCAATTTGATTTTCTACTCTATATAAGTCAAATATATCTTTATTTTCTTCTAGTTCTAGTTTTTCTACATACTCTTTTTTTATAGATTTTAATATATTTTTTAATTCATCATACTTACATTTATCATTTGTAACTATCTTCTCAATATCTTCATTTACATTATCTTTTATATACTTAGATGAAAAATCTAATTCTTTATATAAAAGTTTTGGTCCTATTCCTAATTTATATTCTTTAATTATTTCTTCATATCTTTCTTTTAGCTCATTTATATCCGCTTCTAACTCTTCTTTTGTACAGCCTACAGCTTCAGTCCTTATTATCAACCCCTTAGCACCTTTACTTACACTATTAGCAATTTTTTTCAATCTAAATCTTTCTTTTTCATCTAATATCTTATTAGATATTGTAATTCTATCATTAGTAGGAATATAAACTAAATATCTACCAGCTAAACTTATCTCAGTATTTAATTTAGCTCCTTTAGTTCCTACTTCTTCTTTATTTACTTGTACTAATATATCTTGGCCTGCTTTTATATTGCTATCTTTATCTAATTGCAAGTATGCCAACTTTTCAAATCCTATATCTACAAAACATGCTTGTATACCTAGTATTACTTTTTTAACTACACCTCTGTATATATTTGATACCTTTTTAGAATTTTTATTATCTTCTATTAATAACTCTATTAATTTATCATCTTCTAATATTGCTGTTTTTTGAGATGAAACTAAATATTCGACTATGATTTTTTTCATTTAATTCTCCTTAAATTACTACTTATATATATCTTATTATAATAAAAAAAAGGTAGCATAAACCACCTTTTTTTACATAGGAGATACTAATTGACCATCCTGTAATTTATATAAATCTCTTCTTAATATATCTACATCTAAAGGATCCATATCTAATTCTAATAAATCTAATATTTTAGGTATAAATATATTAGTATTTAAATTAGCCTTAGATCCTGTAGCTATTGTTGCCTCTAAAGTTAACACATTATCTTGTACATCTAGTAAATCAAAATTCCTAATCATAGGTCTTATATCAGATTCTACTATTTTACCTTTTTTATTTTTCTTAGTAATCATTATTTCATCTTGAGACATAAACTCTAATATTTTACTTTTTACATATTCTTTAGTTAAAGTCTTTTCTGTTTCTATTGTAAATATATATTCTCCATATTCTATAACAGATGCTAAAGATGGCTCTTGCTTATCTATTTCTTTAGCTTCTATAAATTTTATACCTTGTGGTAATTGTGCGTTCATTCTGTTTAGATATTCTTCTACACTTAGGTCCTCTTCTATTTCAACGTCAACATATTCTCCTTGACTTTCTGTTCCAAGAGCTAAAGCATTTCCGTAACTTATCTTAGGATGTGGATTGAACCCTTGTGAATGAACTAAATCTATTTCAGCTCTTCTAAATGCTCTTTGTAATAATTGTTGTAAATCTAGATGAGATATATAAATCATATCTCCTTCTTTATTAAATTTCGTTCTTATTATTTTCATAATTAACACATCCCCCTTCCTATATCA
Organism: uncultured Romboutsia sp.; assembly: GCF_958366745.1. Taxonomy (NCBI): domain Bacteria; kingdom Bacillati; phylum Bacillota; class Clostridia; order Peptostreptococcales; family Peptostreptococcaceae; genus Romboutsia; species uncultured Romboutsia sp. The sequence continues at coordinate 1,014 of NZ_CATXCO010000021.1, read as the reverse complement.
TGTGCATTTATACCACATGCATTACATTTGTGTCTACAATCCGGAGTAACTGTGTCACTTTTAGCTTTTTCATTTTCTCTTATTAAGAATTTCTTGCTAACTCCTACATCTATATGATCCCATGGGAATACTTCGTCGTAACTTCTTTCTCTATTTGCATAGAAATCTATTGAAAGATTATTCTTTTCCATAGCTTCTTTCCAAGTATCTAAATTGAAATACTCTGACCATCCATCAAATTTAGCTCCTGCCTTAAATGCATCATATATAACTTTACCTATTCTTCTATCTCCTCTAGCTATTACTGCTTCCATTAAACTAGTTTTAGAATCATGATAGTTATATTTTATATCTTTATTTTTTAGTTTTTTAACTAAGTGTCTTTGCTTTTCAACAACTTCTTCAGTTGTATCTTGTCCATGCCATTGGAATGGTGTAAATGGTTTAGGTACAAATGTTGATGTACTTACTGTAACACCAAAACTTCTTTTTAACTTACCATTATGAACTTCTCTGTACATATCAATTACATCATATGCAAGTTTTGCAATTCCATCTAAATCATCATAAGTTTCTGTTGGTAAACCTATCATGAAGTATAGCTTTACACTATTCCATCCCATTTCAAATGCTTTTTTAGTTGCATTTTGTAAATCTTCTTCACTTACACCTTTGTTTATAACATCTCTAAGTCTTTGAGTTCCAGCTTCTGGTGCAAAAGTTAATCCTGATTTTCTTACTTGTTGTATTTTTTCTGCTATTTCCATAGAGAAGTTGTCTAATCTAAGAGATGGTAATGATATTCCGATATTATTAGATGCATACTCATCAACTAAGTAGTCTGTTAACTCTGATAATTTAGAGTAATCGCTAGTACTTAATGATGATAAAGATATCTCATCATAACCTGTGCTCTTTACTAACTTATCTACTATTTCTTTTAATCTATCTACACTTTTTTCTCTTATTGGTCTGTATATCATACCTGCTTGGCAGAATCTACATCCTCTTGTA
>NZ_CATXCO010000020.1:0-20290 GCF_958366745.1 uncultured Romboutsia sp. | reverse complement strand
CTAACGGTGAAGATATAGTTAGTGCAAAAGAAGCAAAAATAGTTCAAACAGAAACAACAGAATTTGATTTATTAGTAGCGTAACACATGAAACTATTATCGCCAACGATATGTATATCGCATATTATAATACATATCCGTTGCTAAAACATAGAAATGCCCTTCTGAGCTTCTGAAGGGCTTTCTTAGTAATTTAAAATATTATTTGGAGGAATATATCATTGGAACTAGATTTAATGCAATTAGTGGCTAATTTAGGCTTTCCTGCTATCGTGACTATGTATTTACTTGTACGTATAGAAGGAAAACTAGAAAGTTTAAGTATTGGTATTAATTCTTTAAACTCAAATATAAGTGAATTGAATAATAAAATATAAAAAGCTACACATCCCAATATTAATCAGGTGTGTAGCTTCTTTGTTTTAAGCACTTTTTTTATGCCTATTTATAATAGCTCTTATGTAACTTTCAGACATATTGTATTTAGCTGCTAATTCTTTATGATTAAATCCATTGTACTGCAATATAATTTCTCTATCACGAGCTTCTTTGTATATCATTTTTTCAGTAGGAAAGTACACTGATGTCCCCCCAAATTCTTTAAATAAAGCCTTTATTTTGTCTATTCCAAGCTCTATAGCTATATTTTCAAATTGTGGAGGTAAGTCACTTATCTTTAAATCCATAAAATATCCTCCTATAAATTAGTTTTAACATTCTCAAATCAAAATACTTTTATATGGATATTCTACATATATTTTTAATTTCCTACTAAAATTATATTATTTATATCTTTTTTAACTTTTTTAAATCTTTCGGCATACTTGGTTGATGTACTATCCATGTACAAGTTGTATTTGCAGACATAACCGCAACAAACATAGCTAAATAACTTGATTTCTTCAATACTTTTAATATACCTTTTTTCATATTAATTCCCCTTACTCAATGATGACTTTATAGTTCCTAAACATAACATTATATTTATCCAAAATAATGAGCTACAAGTATATGCAGATATTTCTTTAAATCTATCTATATTAGCAAAAATTAATGTTAATATGTAAACTATACCCGCCAATATTCTAGATATTTTTTTATATTTTTTTATCTCTCTTAAAGTTAAAGGATTATTTCTATGCTCAATTGGAGCTAGTATAAAAATTCCTGTATAACTTAATGTTGAAATAATAAAAATCATTAATGTATATATTTGAGAATCCACATTCGATGATGTATTTATAGTTAATATAAATATTAAAATAAATATTAATAAGCATTTTGTATAATTATTAGCATGATATCCACCTGCAAACTGTCTTATTGGACAATAGCATATTAAAAATGCTATTGAATAGAAAATCTTATTAAATAATAATCCTATACTTAATACAATTGCTATATTTACAATAAATGCAATTAATACTTCAAATCCATATTTATATACTTCATAATCATCTTGATTTATCTCTTTATTCTCAATTAAAAAAGATGTTATTTTGCTTGCATATGATTTAAACATGTTGTCCTCCTAAATCTTATGCGTTGACAATAACATCTTTTTTTATTTTATTCAATATATTATGCTAAACTGGTCAATATATAAACTTAACTGGGCATATTTTCTAAATTTATATATTTATTTAATCCTATTTTTATAATTTAAATAAATCCCTGATATTGTAAATATTATAAATGACATCAATGGCTTCACACTAATATCAAATGTATTTTTTTCAATATTAATAGATAATAAATTTACACCCATTAGTTCATTTGTATTAAAATAGATATTCATATCAAACATATATAATATACTTATTATTATAATCATTTGGATATATATAAATAATAATCCCTTAATTCCATTAATTAAAAAGTTCTTGATTTTATAACACTCCATAATCAAATATGCCAATCCCAACCTTTATGTACATTCCCCTATTTTTACTAGTTGCAGCTAATACAACACTACCAAATACAATTATATTTTTTAATTTGATATTCAACTCACTCTGAGTAACTGGGTATTATCTAAGCATAACTGGTCAATTTTTAAGATAAAATATAAATTTAATAACAAATTTGTCATCGTAAAAATCAATCTTTATCTCCCCCATTGTATTTATATACAGCATATCTTAGGTTAACTAATTTTTTGTATACCATCTATTATCTTTTAAAATGCTTATCTATAACAAAATATTTACCCAATAACATTGCCGTAACAGATATAAAAATATATATAAATATATTTTTTATAAACATCATACTTATAAAAACTACTAGGGCATAATATATAATAGATATTAGTGCATAATATTTACTCATATTATTGAGGCCTAACTCTTAGATATTGATTAAATCTATATGATACAAATATCCCATTTGGACAATATTCACCTGATATAACTGGCAATATTGCAGCTAAAAGAGTGCCTGCTAAGCTTGCTCCTATCCCTGGAATAAGCCCTACTAAAAAACCTAATGCTGCTGATCCACCTACTGCTACTAAACTTGTTTGGAATGAATTTAACCATAAATCAAAACCATTTTTATACATCTTTAGCTCTGATCTACCAGATGCCTTTGTCATATTTTCAGCTAATGACTTCATTTCATCTGTAATTTCTATATTATTTATTTTAGCTGACTCAATTGCCATTTCATCAGATATTTGTAATGAAAATCCATCTTCAGTTACATTTTTTATATTATTAGAAACTATAATATTATTTAATAAATTTATATAATCATTATAAATATAAAAATCTGATTTTGAACTTTCTGATAACTCGCTAACACTTATATCTAACTTATATTGATTATCTTCTAAGTACACAAAATCTTCAAATGACTTTGATACTCTTTCTATTTTTTGAGAATATGTCTCTTTACTATTTTCCATAGCTGATGCCGTATTTAGCATCGGTATTGCTATTGTAACTCCAACTAATGCTAATGCTATGCTCTTTGTTACTCTTTTCTTAAAACTCATAATTTTCTCCCCCTCATTTAATATAAATTTATATTTTATTTCTTCTCTATAACTTGAATTTACATTTTTTTAATTTGATATTCAATACACTATGAGTAACTGGGTATCATATGAGCATAACTGGTCAATTTTTAAGAGAAAAAATAAATTTAATTACAAATTTATCATCATCAAACTCAATCTTTATCTCCCCATTATATTTATATACAGTATCTTTTATATTTTTTAAACCTATTCCATGCATAAATTTATCTTTTTTATTTGTAATAAAATTATTATTTTTTATATTAATCTCATTTATCTTGCTATTTTCTATTTTTATAAAACAAAAGCTATTTATATATGTAACATTTACTGATATATATTTATCCTTACTATCATCTAAAATCTTATCGCAGGCTTCAATTGCATTATCTAAAGCATTAGAAAAAATAACACATAAGTCCATCATATCTATAAAATCTAATTTACTAAAATCTGCAACTATATCAAATCTAATTCCTTTATCTTTACATAATTGATATTTTTCACTAATTATAATATCAAGTATTTTATTTCCAAAATTAAAATTGATATAACCTATATTTAAATCTAAACTCTTTACGTATTCCTTTACATCTTTTTCATTACTTAAATTAGAAATACAAATCATATGATTATTAATATCATGATAAATTCTTTTTATTTTTTCTTGATTTTCTTCTATCTTCTTATAATACCTATATTCTAAGTTTATTTTTTCTTTCATAAATTCATTTTCTATCTTAAATTTATTACTTATTATTATCTTATAAATTATAATTAATAGTGAAATACTAGATAGTAAAATCAAAAAAGATATGAGAATTAGATTAAAATTATCTATTAACTCTATATCTAAGTTTGAAATACCTTGTTTAAATATAATTAAAAGACTTAAGATATTTGTACATATCGGTATTCCAATATATATAAAGTCATTCTTACTAATTTGACTAAATAATTTAAAATACTTAACCATTAAAATTCCAATAAATAAAAATGATTTAGCTAAAATTATAGTTTCTAGTCTATATAAATTAGGACTTAATAAAACACTTACATCTATGTTATTTACATAAACTATGCTACTAATACTAAGAGCCTCTATACCTATTAACATCATCCAATAAACAAGTGGAATTGTTAAGGCTTTTGATAAATTAACTTCATAATTTAATTTAACGTAAAGTATACTTAACATAATAGATATAAAAACTCTTACATTCGGAAAAATCCCAAGTAAATTCATAGCAAACGCAATTCCTAAAATTAATAAAAAACTAAAGAAACTTTGATTTTTACTAACTTTTTTTATACTTAAGTCATTTATTAAAATATATAATGAAATCCACTCTATAATTAAAATAAATATATCTAATAGTTTCCAAAATATCACACTATTTAACATAACTTATCCCCTAAAACTTCTATTAACCTAGCTTTTAATTGTTTTCTTCTATGTTTACTAATTGGTATTGTAGCATTATTTATATAAATATCTGATACATCTATTTTATTAATTTTTTCTAAGTTTACTATGAAACTATTATGGCATCTAAAAAAGTCTTTATTTAATAGTTTCTCTAATTTCCTAATACTCATTTTTATTATTTCATGTCCATTTATAGTATGTATTATTAGTTGCCTTTTGCTTGTTTCAATATATAAAATATCATCAAATTTAATTTTAATTAATTTTGATTTATCGTTAATTGTTAAAAAGTCATTTTTCTTTTTTATTATATTTTCTATACATTTACCCATATTATTTTTAAATATATTGTATTCTATTGGTTTTAACATATATCTATATGCATTTACTTCATATCCTTCACAAACATAATCTAACACTGATGTAGTAAATATTATTTCTACATTGTTGTCAAACTCTCTTATTCTTCTAGCTACATCCATTCCATTTAATCCATTCATTTGAATATCTAAAAATAATAAATCTATATTATTAGGATAATTACTTAAAAGATCTTCCCCTGATACAAATTCTAAAACTTCATAGTTATGAAATTCATTAAAAAAATCATCGATATAGCCCTTCACTAAATTTATATGAAGACTATTATCTTCACAAACTCCGATAAAAATATTTTTATCATTCATAAAAATTCCTCACACCCTTACTCTCACCACATATTTATAAAGACCCATTTCATGTCACCCCTCCTATTGGAGAGCTTATTTTTTATACTTCTTTCTTTAACCGCTGAACTTGTCTTACTGAAATCTTAAGTTTTTCGGCTATATCTTTATTTTTTAAACCCTTTCTAACTAACTCTCTAACTTTATTTAACGTATTAACTTTCTCTTGCTCTCTTTTAGTTAAACCCTCTTCATTTCTTCGGTCTGCTCTTCTTTTCTCATTCTTTCTATCATACTTTTCATCAAGACCTATAATAGTCTTCATATGCTTTTGCTCTTTGCTTGTAATCCCTAATCTATCAATTAATGTTTCATTCTTATACCAATAACCTTCTTTATCTCTCATACCTTTAGAAACTCTCTTGCGCTCACCACTTCTTAATCCTTGCTCATACGCTATAAATTTATCTATAGCCTTTGGTATACACCTTAAAACAGCTTGTACTTCTGTTTCTTTAAGTGGCTCAGTAAATGCATTATTAAACTCTATAACTATATTTTCAAGTTCATAATTATCTCTAACGTAAATCCCCTTCCAGTATGCATAACAATGCACAGCCATATTTCTATACCCTGTCATTTCATACTTTCTAAGCCTGCATAAGGTTTCTAAATCATTGGCTCTTTCCATATGTAAACTATATGAATTAAAGAATCTATTTGAAATAACCTTATTGTCTATTTTCTTAGTTTGTTGCATCTGTAATTGATGTACTTTAGGCTTATAATTTAAATACTCTTCTCTTAATTCATACATAGAATACTCTACATCATTGTCTATATATAAAACCTTGCAATCAGTGTCACTCTTAGAATTTATAGTCCCTGGAAGTCTTAGTACTCTTGCACCATCTGTAGCTCTTCTATCAGCCCCTAAATGCTTTAAATTATAATATATATAATCTTGTAGTTCTTGCCATGTATTTAAAGCCCCAAAAGGCGCATTTTGTATTCTCCAATAAAGATGTACACCTCTTCCACTATCTGTTACCATGGTTGGCTTAGGTATTTTACCTTCATAATGCATTATCCATATCATATAAACTGTTTCAGCCTTTTCAAGCCCCATACTTTCACAGTCTATATCTTGAAATAATGCTCTAAATTGCCTTATATTTTCTACTCTTCTTTTTGGTATATACATTGTATTTGGCGCTAAAAATACATCTTCTTTTTTATGTAATTCCTCTACAATGTCTCTTAGTCCATCATTTTTAGTATTATATATCTTAATAGTTCGTTCACCGCTATTATTTTCATCATTTAATTTTAATATTTGTATATAACCATCTGTACTTTCGTCATATAAATGGTCACAAAACTCTGTCATTTGCATAAAAAAATCCCCTCTACTTTTCGTATGTTGACACTAAAGATAAGGAGATCTCACAGTTTCTTCTCAATAGATAATACTTAATCTAAATTAAAACTTATTGATTTATGAATAAATTTTATACTGTTTTAAATATCAAAATTATTGATGTTTATGAATTAATATGATAATATTAATTCATAATAACAATATAAAAAATTCTCTGATGAGAGTTCTCTCTTATCTAGAGTGTGTATATAAAAAGCTAGGAATAAGTCGCCAAACTTATAAGATTCCTGGCTTTTTTGATTTTTATTTTCGATTTCTTTATTTAAATTTTAACATAAAATGACGCTTTAGTATATAAAATTTAAGAAGCTACACATCCCAATATTAATTAGGTGTGTAGCTTCTTTGTATATCATTTTTTCAGTATGAAAGTATACTGATGTCCCTCCAAATTCTTTAAATAAAGCTTTAACTTTGTCTATTCCAAGCTCTATAGCTATATTTTCAAATTGTGGAGGTAAGTCACTTATTTTTAATTCCATAAAAAATATTATTAAAAACCGTAATTTTATTTTTTAGACATATTATAAGCTATAATAATCATCATAATTACAGTTATTCCATATATATATATTCCATTCAATAATGCATCCATACTTTACCTCTTATTTTTTATATACTTACTCATATTATTATGGCTCTAGTATAAATTTAAAGGAACCGTATGCCAACGAACCATCATACGAGGTTGGGCTCGTTATTTTATATGGCATAGGAAAAGCGATTACTTGAAATAAAGAACTTTCATTAATATCTGGAAGAGTTAATTCAAATATTTGTTTTTCATTAGGATTTAAATTAAAATATTTTACATTTGAACCATTATTAAATGCTACTTGATTCCAGTCACTGAACATAACTACTGCATAGTCTAAATTTTCTTTACTATAGTTTCCTAATGTTATATACACTTTATCACCGCTCTTGCCTCTATATATAGATTGTTGTTCAAACTTATTAGAGCTTATCCATAAATTATCAATTGGACCTTTACTTGAAGATGTAAAATTACTTTCATACTTGATATTTTCATCACTATTTTCTAAATTAAATCTTTTGGACAGAACTGTTTGGAGTGATATAATTTCACCTACATCAAAATTTTCCGGCATGAAATTAGGATTCTTTATAACTATATAGGTTAACTCCTTACTATTTTTAGGTATTTCTATCTCTATATCAAGAGCTATTTGGTCTACTTTTTCTGTACTAAATAAGTAGCTATTATGCATTTTTCCATTGATTTTAATTGGAGATAGTTCAAAATCAATCATAGCAATTAATAAATAGTCTCTATTTTCATCTATCTTCTGCATCAAATCAATTGTATGATGAACAGTATTATTATTTGACATATTAATAGTATTTCCATCATCTATTAAATTTCCATTATCATCAAGTACTCCTATTGCTACGTATGTATCAAATTCATTTAAATATGATAATTGTTTATTTCGCGTTTTTAATTCATTATTTGTTATATTATTATAGAAATATATAAAAATCAGAACTATTATAAAAACAATAATAATAAATGTTTTTTTTGTTTTTAATCTAGTTAAGAATTTTACCATGAGTCACGTGTTTCATGATTTATAGTATAGTATCCAGCATCTCTATATTCATGATTCCCTAAAGCCCATTTTCCCCATGACGTCAAACCTGAAGGAGTTGCTGTTGCACTTACATAAGATGAGTTCTTCATAGAGTCAAAATCAGACGCATTAAGAGAACCATTACTATTATAAACTCTTGACCTAGCTGATACATAATCAATTGATCGAGTTACGCTTGATGATGCTATAGCTTTTATAATTCCAGACTGACAACGTATTCTAGATGTTACCGTATACGCAGAACGAATATTAAAAGGTGTTTCTGTATCTAAAGACTTTGAAGGTGTAGATTTTTCAGCTACTGGCGAAAGATCTACTATTGTTTTATTTGTTAGTTTTCCTAACTCACTAGAACTATCTGCAAATGATAGTGTTCCAGAAGTAATTAGACTTGAAACTATAAGTGTAGAGCATATAATTTTTTTTATTTTCATAAAGTACCCCCTTAATTTTCATAAAGTACTTGCCAAATTTATAAAATTAGACAGTATGTAATCAGTTCTCTATATTATTATAAATTCCTTCTCTATATAGTTAAATAATAACTATATAGAGAAGGGTAACCAATATAAGATAGCAGCAATATAAAAAGTAATAGAGTAAATTTCTTCATCTGTAAATCTCCTTATGTAATAGAATGCTCCATTATAATACTACCGTACACAGCCCACAACCACATATTTATAAAGACCCATTTCAGTTGACAAAAAATAATACTAAATTTCTTTACATAATTTACTCACTGCTTGTCTACTTATTCCTAGTTCTTGAGCTATTTTAGACTGATTTAATCCTTTACTTAAAAATACTTTTATTTTCTCTATTCTATCTTTCTTATCTTGTTCTCTCTTAGTTAAACCTTCTTCATTTCTTCTATCTACTCTTCTCTTTTTATTCTTTCTATCATACTTTTCATCAATTCCTATAATAGTCTTCATATACTTTTGCTCTTTACTTGTAATTCCTAACCTATCAATTAATGTTTCATTCTTATACCAATAACCTTCCTTATCCCTCATGCCTTTAGAAACTCTCTTACGCTCACCACTTCTTAAACCTTGCTCATACGCTATAAATTTATCTATAGCCTTTGGTATACACCTTAAAACAGCTTGTACTTCTGTTTCTTTAAGTGGCTCAGTAAATGCATTATTAAACTCTATAACTATATTTTCAAGTTCATAATTATCTCTAACGTAAATCCCCTTCCAGTATGCATAACAATGCACAGCCATATTTCTATACCCTGTCATTTCATACTTTCTAAGCCTGCATAAGGTTTCTAAATCATTGGCTCTTTCCATATGTAAACTATATGAATTAAAGAATCTATTTGAAATAACCTTATTGTCTATTTTCTTAGTTTGTTGCATCTGTAATTGATGTACTTTAGGCTTATAATTTAAATACTCTTCTCTTAATTCATACATAGAATACTCTACATCATTGTCTATATATAAAACCTTGCAATCAGTGTCACTCTTAGAATTTATAGTCCCTGGAAGTCTTAGTACTCTTGCACCATCTGTAGCTCTTCTATCAGCCCCTAAATGCTTTAAATTATAATATATATAATCTTGTAGTTCTTGCCATGTATTTAAAGCCCCAAAAGGCGCATTTTGTATTCTCCAATAAAGATGTACACCTCTTCCACTATCTGTTACCATGGTTGGCTTAGGTATTTTACCTTCATAATGCATTATCCATATCATATAAACTGTTTCAGCCTTTTCAAGTCCCATGCTTTCACAGTCTATATCTTGAAATAATGCTCTAAATTGTCTTATATTTTCTACTCTTCTTTTTGGTATATACATTGTATTTGGCGCTAGAAATACATCTTCTTTTTTATGTAATTCTTCTACAATGTCTCTTAGTCCATCATTTTTAGTATTATATATTTTAATAGTTCGCTCACCACTATTATTTTCATCATCTAATTTTAATATTTGTATATAACCATCTGTACTTTCGTTATATAAATGGTCACAAAAGTCTGTCATTTGCATAAAAAAATTCCCCTCTACTTTTAGTATGTTGACACTAAAGATAAGGAGACTCACCGATTTTTTCAATAAGTAATACTTAATCTAAATTAAAACTTATTGATTTATGAATAAATTTTATACTGTTTTAAATATCAAAATTATTGATGTTTATGAATTAATATGATAATATTAATTCATAATAACAATATAAAAAATTCTCTGATGAGAGTTCTCTCTTATCTAGAGTGTGTATATAAAAAGCTAGGAATAAGTCGCCAAACTTATAAGATTCCTGGCTTTTTTGATTTTTATTTTCGATTTCTTTATTTAAATTTTAACATAAAATGACGCTTTAGTATATAAAATTTAAAAAGCTACACATCCCAATATTAATCAGGTGTGTAGTTTCTTTTTTTATGCCTATTTATAATAGCTCTTATGTAACTTTCAGACATATTGTATTTAGCTGCTAATTCTTTATGATTAAATCCATTATATTCTGATACTATTTCTCTATCACGAGCATCTTTGTATATCATTTTTTCAGTAGGAAAGTACACAGATGTTCCCCCAAATTCTTTAAATAAAAGCTTTAACTTTGTCTATTCCAAGCTCTATAGCTATATTTTCAAATTGTACAGGTAGATTAATTATAAAAACTCTTTTATTTAATAAAAAATATATTTATATGTCCAAAATAAATTAATATATTTTTGATATTAGATTATAAAACTTATAATATACAAATACTAATAAAATTTAGAATAATAACCTGTAAAAAACTTTAATAATTCATCAGAAGAAATATTCCCCTGTAATTCTCCATAATTAAATCCAATTTGATAAACTAATTTTTTATCTTCATTTATAAATTTATATCCATCTGTATTTGGTTCATCAAGTAATATTAAATTATTAAGTTGTTCTTTAGGAATAAACTTTACTGATTTTGACATTATTGTACACGTTTTACCTTCATTATTTTGATAAGTATATTTTTTTTGAACATCATATCCATTGCCTATAAGAGTTTCTTTTTTATTAATGAGTTTAAATTCTCCTACTAATTTTATATCATTTTCATCTATGTCCAAATCAATATCTTTATAATCTTTAAGAAATTTATTATACATACTTAATTTAAAATCAGTTATTGCATTTAATATAGATTCACAAAGTTCCTTAATTTGATTAAAATCTATAGATTCAATATTATCCTCTGCATCATCATACAACCTAGCTTTTGCATAGTCATTACATAAATTTATTACAGGTATTTCCCCCATATAAAAAGAAAGATCATCTGATGATCCTCCGCCTGATAAATTAAACTCCTTATTAGTCAATTTATCCATCATAATAGATATTATATTATTTTCTCCATTAACAGTTTGCATTATAATAGGGCCTTTCCCTTTTTCTCCTACCATATCAATATTTATACAGCCTAATATATTATTTTTTTCATCTTCATCAAGGCTTGAAACAAACTTTCTTGATCCAGATCTAAAATACTCTTCTGCACTAAAAAATACTATACCTATATTAAATTCATCATTATAATCACTCAATACTCTTGCTAGTTCTAATAAAGTAGCACTACCTGATGCGTTATCTACAATACCAATAGTATCACTTGTTGAATCATAATGTGCTGTTAAATATAAGGTCTTCTTATTTTTATCAAAGTTGCGTTGAGTAGCAATTATATTCCTAGCCTTTCCTATAGAATCAGAGTTATAAAAATTGTTATTTAAATAATCTAAATTAGTTTCAGATTGTACAGTTGTATATTGATCTTGTTTATATACATCAAATTCTTGAAACATAACAGAATAACCGTATTTAGTAAGTTGATTATTTATATATTCTGAAGATTCTATCTCTCCATCTGATCCATAATTTCGTACATTTGACGATATCTTTTTTATATTTTCTTTTAATAAATTTTCATTTATAGTTATGTCTTTACTTTTATACTTTATTTGATTATTATCTTCACTTTGATTTGTAGATAATTTTTTACTTTCAGAGCATCCAGTTAATAATAAAATCATACTTAATAGTATAATTAACTTATTTACGTTCAAAATATAATTCACCCCTCTTAAACAAAAGACTTACTATATAGTAAGTCTTTGTTTATATTTATCCTATATGATTAAGGTATTTATCTGCAACCCATCCATTACCATACTTACTTTGTATTTCTTGCCACCACATTCCATTTGCATATTTTTGCTTAGTATATGTAGTTATTACAGTTACACCTTTAGGTAATTGTCCAACTACTTTATATGATGTTCCTGCGTTAGATCTAATATTTACATTTGATGCATTTACAACAGCATATTGAGCTCTCGGTTGAACTATTTCATTTTTATTATCCTCACTTATATAATTAGTAACTTCATTTGCAAATGACACCATTGTAGTTGAAGTCATCGCTAATATTGCACTTAAGCATAATAATTTCTTTTTCATATATATCCCCCTATATTTTTAATAATTTATCAATTTAAGTGTATAATATTAAGTTTCCATATTAAAGTATTTCTATAAACAAAATTAACTTAATATAACACATCAAATGACACTATCTCTAATTTGTATTTATTCTATAACATAAATTTATTAAAAATTCATATTTAAGCTTTTAATGTTATTACATAACTGTTATGTAAAAGATCTTACTATCTCTATTAGCTTATTACACAGATAATAATTGACACTAATCCCTATAAATATTAAAGATCAACATGCTCACCCACACCACATATTTATAAAGAGCCATTTTTTAACGCACCTATTTTTTTAAATTAACTTTATTCCACATATACCTTGATACTATTGGCTCTATCTCAATAACAATATCATTCTTTTCTTTTTTTCCCTGATACTCAAATACACCAATATAGTTTTTATTTTTTAAAATATAATCAACCTTCTGCTTAGAAAATCCATACTTAGCACCTATTTTAGCTAATGAAAGCCCTTTAGACCTCAATTTAAATATCTCTTTAACTATTTTAGCTTCTTCCTCATCTATTTCAAATTGACCATATTTATTTACCTTATATCCAAATGCTGGCTTACCACCTACCCACTTATTTTCATTAAGTCTAGCTATTCTTCCATTTCTAGTTCTTTCATTTATTACAGCTCTTTCAAACTCTGCAAAGCTCCCTAGCATTTGTAAAAATAACATACCTTGAGGGGTTGAAGTATCAAACATTTCCGTTACACTTACTAAAGCCACTTCATAATTTTGTAACTCATAAATCATAGCTAATAAGTTGTACAAACTACGGTGTATTCTATCATTTTTATAAACTATAATCATATCTATGTTATTTTCTTTTACATAATCCATCATCTTATCGTACTCTGGTCTATCTGTAGATTTACCTGATACTGCTTTATCTATAAACATTTCATCTATCACAATATCGTGAAGTTTAGCGTACATTCTAATTTTATCTTCTTGGTCTTTAAGCGAAGTATTATCTACTTGCATTAATGTTGATATTCTACAGTATCCTACTGCTCTTTTTTTCATGTCATCCTCCAAATGAATATTAATAAGCCACCTTTGATTGAGGTGGCTTATATTACTATTTTTTTAATTTTAGGCTATGTTTTAACACAATGTTGAGATTAGATAAATTTTAAATAATTAAAAATCAAGAGCTGTATTTGTTATTCATACAGCTCTTGATTTAGTTCGTATTAAATTAATATTGTAAAAGTATTGTTCTGTTCAATAAAACATCACGTTTATTTCTTGAACAACATCTTACTGAAATAACTTTATTTAAACTAACTATAATTATCTCTAATACATCGCCTAAGATAATATTTGTTTTATTGAACAAATTAATCTTCTAATTTTGCATATTTACAAATTCTATAGTATGCACCAAATTCAGTTGCAACTGCCATCACTATTATTGTAATTGTAATTATATATGGATACCTGTTTTTTAACACATAGTTTATGCCAGCAATTGCTGATAAACATAATCCAAATACCATAACATGAGAGCCCATAATATCTGCAACTTTATCATTATCATATTTTTTTAAATTTACCCAACTTACAAGATTACCCATTTTATACTTTCTAACCATAAATCCTAACACAAATCCCAAAATACCTATAATTAGAGTTATTATACTAAACTCCATATTTGTCCCCCCTTTTATCATAAAAAGATACTATAGGTAAATTATAACATATTAGAAATAATAATAATTAAGATACAGATATATTTACATAAAATACAGAATAAAAATAAGTGTCCACTAAAACAGATGTTTTCATGGACAGTCAACTAATTATATCATTTTCTTCGCATTATATAACAATTGCGAAGTTAATCATATTATATCATTTTCAACACTCATTTAAAACATAGCCTAATTTTAAAATTAAACCTATCACAAAATATATTGCCATAGATACAAGACCTACAAAAAATACACTTTTTTCTAGTGTATTGAATTCTACTTGCCTAAATATAATACTTAAAAATACTATGGCTATCGTTAATTCAAAAATGCTATAACATAGATTTCTTATACTTTTTAATAACTCATTCATTTTGATTTCCTCTAAAATATAGTTTATTTAATATGTATTTAAGATTTAATTATAAATAATTCAAAATAAAAAAGTCAAGTTTGTCGGCTCAAACTTTACTTTTTTATATAAAATTACTATATATTTAAGTAATTTCAATGTACTCATCTAATATATCATCATTTATTTTTTAATTTATTCATCTAATATTTTAATTTATTTATCAATATTTGTCGAATACTTAAAATAAACTATATTTTTATACTAAAAAACAAATGGAGGACAATTGTCCTCCATTCATAATATATATCTATTTTAATTCATAACTTTTCTTATTAACTCAATGTCTTCTATAGATAAATCAGTAAGATCTTGTATAGTTTCATTATCCATACCTTTTAAAATAGCCTTCTTAGCTATCTCTATAGCTTTTTCTTTCTTACCTTCATCTATTAAACTCTTACCTAATTCAGTCACTTTAAGCTCCTCCTTTACTCTTTCTAAATCTTTTCCACTTAAAAATTTATTTGCAAAGGCATATATTATAGATTCAACATCGTGCCTATAAGTAATATCTATATCTTTTAATAACTTTATAGTATTTAATATTCTATCTAATTTGCTTACTTGCCCACCCATTATTGGACTAAATGATAATGATATTATATCATCTTTTGATAAACTTATTCCCTTACTTATTTTATCAGATACATTCTTAAATACATCATCACCATTTTTACTAGCCATAGATATAGTATTTACTTTAAATTTATTTATACCTGTTTCTAAAGTGTCATTTACATTTATTATATTTGATGAATAGATTACATATGTAACAACATCTTTTCCTGTCTGATGGCTAAGTAAGGCCTCGTATGCTCTAAATCTTCTTAAATCAGATATATTCTTATTTGTTGTCTGAAACTCAAAGTGTATATATGTATCATCTTCCATCAAAAAAGTATAATCCATATGTAGGTTCTTACTTTCTAAAACAACTAATTCCGTTGGACCTAGTTCTTTTACTTTCTTATCTATTCCAAAGAATTTTAATCCATCCTCAGCAAATACATCCATAGCTCTTTTCATTATTAAATCTTCATAATTTGTTATCCTCACTTTTTCACCACCTTAAATATACAATTATAACTGTCGGACAATTGTCCTCCACTTATAATATATCTACTTATACTTTTCCATAAACTCTATAAATGCTTTACTTATGATATCATGTTTATTTAAATGATTATATTTATCTTTGCATAAACTTGAGAAATTATCCCATACATCTTTATCTACACGAATAGTAGTTTTTATTGCTTCTGATTTATCAAAATCTATTTGAAGGCCACTTTTAACTTCGATGACATCTATAGGACAATTGTCCTCCATATTATCAAAGTTATCTATAACATACATTAGCTTATCATAATTATTAACTATATTAAGAAGCTTATTTTGTGCATCTAAGCTAGATAACAGATGTCCTCCATTTGGAGGACAAACTTCTTCAATAATTGAAATACCTCCATTTTGCACAGGCGGAGGACAACTGTCCTCCACAGTTAATACAAACTTTCCATCTATCTTATTATATCCATATTTTTTCATTAATCTATCTAAAGTATCTACTCTGGTATATCCAAATTCAACTGCTATTTCTTTTCTTGATAATCCTTTTTCTTGAAGCTCCATTATATACTGTATCTTTTCTTCAGAACTCCAACCTTTTTTATTATCCAAAATATCACCTCCAAATAATAATGGAGGACAATCGTCCTCCATTATTATTATATTGCTAACTTAGTATTTTATCTATTACTTTATTTAATTAAATAGAAGTAATATATACTAGTATTAAGAATATAAATTTTACTTTTATATCTAAAGGTAATTTATATATCTTTTCAAATGCTTTATATGTATTTGTATTGCTATTTCTTATTCTAACTAATATCTCTTCTAATATTTAATAATTCTTTTATGCTATTAGCTATATACCTATTGATACAACTGAGTTTTTCCGTATTACTTATGAAGTTTTGCTGGTACAATCCAGCTTTTAATAGCTTTAATAGCATAGATCTATATTATATATGCATCTTTAAATCCTTTATCTTTAGCCAATATAACTTGATTTATAGCATTATTTTTATCCTTAAAAGCACCAATACAAACCTTGTATAAAACATCACTTGTAACAGCTTCTAATCCAAATAAATCTATTAAATTATCCCTAATTGCTAGAGCTACCGCTTTAATATTACTACTAATATTTAAATCCTTTTCAGCATTAATATTAGAAATAAAATCAACCTCAATTAAAGCAGCAGGCATATTAGTATTCTTAAGTACAGAAAGTTTCTGGCTTAACTTAACACCTCTGTTTCTAACATTAAAAATCTTTGATACATCCTCACATAAACAATTAGAAAATTTATTTAACTTATCATTTTTATTAGAATACTGCCAAACTTCAACACCTCTAACACTGCTATCTGTAGCTGAATTAATATGAATTGATAAAAAATAATCTGCTTTAAAATCATTTGCAATCTTAGCTCTTTCACTCAATGATAAATATACATTAGATAGCCTTGTAAACTTAACTTCAAGCTCATAACCTTTAAGTAATTCATCAAGTTCCTTCCCTATAGCTAAAACAACATCTGCTTCATGTGTTTTATTTGGTCCAATAGCTCCAGGATCATGACCTCCATGTCCTAAATCAATAACTAACTTTCCCATAAATACCTCCCCAATTTATGT
Source organism: uncultured Romboutsia sp. (assembly GCF_958366745.1). Taxonomy (NCBI): domain Bacteria; kingdom Bacillati; phylum Bacillota; class Clostridia; order Peptostreptococcales; family Peptostreptococcaceae; genus Romboutsia; species uncultured Romboutsia sp. Next base: position 2,779 of record NZ_CATXCO010000020.1, on the reverse strand, counting down.
ATTTCTCTATTATAATAAGTATATTATCTTTAAAATGTAAAATTTATTTTTATTCGATATGATAAAACCTACAGACATTTTTAAACCTGCTCACTATCATTTGTATTAAAATCAAAACTTTTAAGCTCTATACCCTTAATTTCTCCATTAATCCAACTATCTCTTACCTTTTCTTCCTTCTCATTCATGCTATGTACTTTCTTACTAGATCTATTTCTCTTTTGACCACTGCATTTACTAGTCTTTTGAGCATTTAAGCTGACTTTATTTAATTTTTTCTCTTTAGCCTGCTCCTTTTTCTGTTGTTTCTTCTTGTATTCCTCAAACTTCAAAGCTCCAAAACTTTTAATCATTGCCTGCTCTGTTATAATCCATGTTCTTCCCATCTTCTTTACCTCTTCACCAATAACGAACTTACCACGTGCCACTTGCTTTCTTAAACATGAATCATCTATTCCATAAATCTCAGCTACTTCAAGAAATGTATATAAACCTCCAAAACTACCTTTCACTCCAATACCCCCTACAAACTTGTATATTTCAATTTTTAATATATTAAACCTCTTATAAAAACTCATTTTTATATTCACGAAAACGTGAAATATTAATAAATTTAGCACTTATAAAATTCACATTTACGTGAATTTCAAGTAATCTTTAATTTATACATAAATGCCGAAATTTCCTTTAAAAGCTATATTTGCACCAGCATTGGATAGCGGAGCAATGGTTTTATCCAATGCGGTATATTAGGGTTAAAGTATAATACCGAAACCAGGTAAATAGGCTAATTTTGTTTATAGATGAAATTAATATTTAAAAAACTTGTAGAGTAACTTATCTAAAACGTGGAGGTTTAATAATCTTTATTGATTCATGCACCAATAAAAGCTAGACAAAGGGCATTGGGCTTAGGGCAGTGAATGGCTATCCCTAAAAAGCTACGAACACAAATGAACGGATAAGATACGTAGCAGACTTGATATGTAATATGATGTTTGCGAAGTATGTTAGTAGTGAATTGTGTGAGTGCTTTAGGGATTAGTCAGAGGGGCATGGCCGAAAGGCCTATCTTTTCTTTTAATCAAGTAATTAACTAAAAAATATACGCTTCAAACTGACACATAACTCACGATTAAAAGTGAATTTGAGTTAGCGATTGTAGCGAAAATCCTTTTGAGCGTTCTTTGCTCAAAAGATTGAAGCGTAAAGCGCGGTGGCGATAGCCAAACTCCATAAAAATCAACTCAGAGTCTAGGAATATCAATAAGTATATATACAGTAATATAAGAATAATATTAAATATTACAACCAATAATCCACTTCATAAACTATAAAAATAATTGATTAAATTATATGAGCTTAAAAAACATTTTTTATATAAAATTTCATAAATCAAATACAACTAAAAATAAATGATGCAGTAGTTTTTTAGTCTGACATCACAGTTTGCAGCGGTTTTGGCTGCAATCTGTGATGTCAGACTTGACCCTAAAGATTTTGACCCCAATATATAAATAAAGATAGTTGAGATAGGAGCGGTTTTTGCTCCTACTTCAACTATCATCATATACTATTCTTAAATTAAACCCTTTTTCTCTTACTTTTACTAAAATAAAGGGATTGGAGGAGGGGGAGCAGAGAGCGCGGTGGGTGAAGTATGTCCAATGCTGAAACGAAGGAAATAGTAAGCAAATAAATAAAGCTACAATATAGCTCATATCATAATCAAAAAATCCTATGTAATATGAGCTATATTGTAGCATCACCTTGTATGCCTTATTTTTTACGAAGTGAAAGCATTGGACATACAGGGGCTGAATAACCGAAGGTTTAAAAACCATAAGCTCTCATAAAATCTTTTTACCAATGCGAAGCATCTATAAACAAATTTTATGAGCTATATCCATAATCTTTCCACCTCTTTATTTTTCATTTATTAATTTATGAATTAACCCAACAGAACAATTATATCTCTTAGCTATCTCTTTTATAGTATTTCCATCTTCCCTAAGCCTTCTTATCTCATCAACCTGATCATCAGTAAACTTAGCCTTTCTGCCAGCACCTCTAGCATTATGCATTAAAGAATTTTTCTTTAATTGGTCCATTTCGTCTAAATTTCTCTTAAAATCTTTATCCTTTAATTTTAAATACTCATTAAAATAATATAAATAATCTTTTTTATATTTTTCAACATCATCTTCTAATCTTTTATTATTTCTTTCTAATCTAGCTATAACATCATTTAAACAATCTATTTTACTCTTTAGCTCCTCTATTTCTACCTCATAAGATTCATCTTCAACCAAACTATCATTATTTGATGTACCTAAAGTTATATAATAGCAATTTCCATTGGAATACATATCAGTACTTACCGACTTAAATCCATCCATAAGTTTTTTAAACTTCTTTGTAGATAAATTTAAAAACCTATCAGTCTTATGATTAACGCCCCACATAGCCACCTTATTACCATCTTGAGAAATCAAAATCTCAAGATCATCATTTATCATATAACTTTCCCTTTTACAGTTATACATTTTAGTATGTTTATCTAATATTTCATTAAATATTTTCATATCATCATCCATTCATAAATTAATTTATGAATATACTTTACCATTATATCTAATTTCATTCAATAATTAATTTATGAAAATTATAATCTAATCTTTTCATAAATTCTCCATAAAAAAATCATGAAAAAAACTCCACAACTATATTTTAGGACTTTGTACGTGAAACAAAATATACTTAAATTAATCAAAACTAA
>NZ_CATXCO010000019.1:0-20748 GCF_958366745.1 uncultured Romboutsia sp. | reverse complement strand
GTCTTATAGCACCAGCTTGTCCAGTGAATCCTCCACCTTCAACTTTTACTATAACATCGTATTTGTTTTCATTGTTAGTTAAAACTAATGGTTGTTTAACATCTCTTATTAATGTTTCGTAGTTGAAGTATTCTTCAACTGCTCTTCCATTTACTATTATGTTTCCTTCACCTGCAACTAATCTAACTCTAGCAACAGAGTGCTTTCTTCTTCCAGTTCCGTAGTATTGAACGTTAGCCATGATAACTCCTCCTTTCACCCGCAATTATTATTTGAAGTTTAGAACTTCTGGATTTTGAGCTGCATGGTCATGATTTGGTCCAGCAAATACTCTTAATCTAGTCATCATTCTACTTCTTAATTTATTCTTACATAACATACCGCTTACTGCATGAGCAACTACTTCCTCAGGCTTCTTAGCCATCATTTCTCTGTAAGTTATTTCTTTTAATCCACCTACATAACCAGTGTGGTATCTGTACATTTTTTGATCTAATTTCTTTCCTGTTAAAACTACTTTCTCAGCGTTTACAACAACAACGAAGTCCCCTCCGTCAACGTGTGGAGTGAAAGTAACTTTGTGCTTTCCTCTTAATACTGTCGCTATTTCAGTTGCTAAACGACCTAATGTTTTTCCTTCAGCGTCAACGATGTACCATTTTCTTTGTACATCAGCTGGCTTAGCTATATAACTTTTCATAGTTGTCCCTCCTTAACTTTTTTTCATATAAAAATTTTACCGTTTATGTCAAGTCCGGGGCAAGTGGACTTATTAACACACTCTAATTTATTTTAATACATGCCCCCTGGTGTGTCAAGCTAATAATCAACTTTTTTAAGAAATAATCCATGTGCTGGTGCAGTATGCCCACACTCACTTCTGCTTTTAGATTCCACTATTTCTTTTAAGCTCTTATTTATTCTTACTCGACCTATATCTACCAGTGTTCCTACTATTATCCTTACCATATTATATAAGAACCCGTTCCCTTCTACTTCTAATACAATAAGATCTTCTTGTTTAGTCAGTCTTATATCATATATTTCCCTTACTGTATCTTTTACAGACGATCCCGAACTCATAAAACCTTTAAAGTCATGTGTTCCTATTAAGTATTTAGACTCTTTGACCATTTTATCAAAGTCAAGATCATACTTAACATGGTAAGATATATCTTTATATATAGGACTTCTATACATACTGTTATGTATTAAGTATCTATATGTTTTCCCTTTTGCATTGTATCTAGAATGGAATTCACCATCAACTTCTATACAGTCAATTATAGAAATATCCTTAGGCAGTTTAGAATTTAATGCATTCGGTATTTTATCCACAGGTATAGCATTTTCTAACTTAAAATTAGCAACTTGTCCTAATGCATGAACACCTGCATCAGTCCTACCAGATCCTGTAAGCTTAACTTCTTCTCTTGTTATATCATGAATAGCCTTTTCTATTGTACCTTGTATTCCTAACGAATCTGGTTGTTTTTGCCATCCACAATAATTAGAACCATTATATTGTATTGTAATCTTTAAGTTTCTCATAATATACCTCTTTAGATAAATCTAGTAATTATAATTATAACCAAATATATTATCAGTATACAACCTGCAATATAATCACTTTTAGTTATAATAGATTGTCTCATTTTAGTTCTGTTATATCCACCTCTATAACATCTAGCTTCCATAGCCATCGCAAGCTCTTCTGCTCTTCTAAAAGCACTAACAAATAAAGGTACTAATAACGGAACTAGATTTTTAGCCCTACTTACAAGATTCTTACTTTCAAAATCAGCCCCTCTTGACATTTGAGCTTTCATTATCTTATCTGTTTCATCTAATAGTGTAGGTATAAATCTTAATGCTATAGTCATCATCATAGCTAGTTCATGTACTGGTAATCCTATTTTATTAAATGGATTTAATAACCTCTCTATACCATCTGTAAGATCCATAGGAGATGTTGTCAATGTTAACATAGATGTACCTAAAACTAAGAATATTAATCTTAATGCCATAAATATAGCTTGGCTAATACCTTGTTCAGTTATTTTTATAAACCCAAAAGACCATATCGGATCCCCTGGAAGGAAAAATACATTTATTACAAACGTAAATATTATAATCCATCTAAGAGGCTTAAGACCCTTTAGTATATATTTCGTAGGTATATTAGATAGCTTTATCACAGCCAGTAAAGATATAAATACTATAGCGTATGGCCAAAACTTATTTATTATAAATAAGGAAACCATAAAAACAAAAGTAGCTATAAGTTTTATTCTCGAGTCTAACCTATGAATAACAGAATTAGAAGGATAGTGTTGACCTATTGTTATATCTTTTAACATTGTTTCCCTCCTTTTACTGCTTTCAGTATTTCTTCTTTAGCTTCTTCTATCGTTAATATATCTTCTCTTATATTAAATCCTTTTTCTCTTAACTTTATAGCAAGTTCTAAAACTTGAGGTACATCTAAACCTATTTCTTTTAGTCTATCAACATTAGAATTGAATACTTCTCTTGGAGAACCCATAAATTCTATTTTTCCATGATTCATTACTATTATATTTTTAGCCAACTTAGCCATATCATCCATACTATGAGATGATAATATTATAGTCATATTATTATTTTCATGAAGCTTAGTTATAAGTTCAAATATTTCATCCCTACCACCTGGATCTAACCCTGCTGTAGGCTCATCTAAGATTAAAACTTCAGGGTTCATAGCTATAACACCAGCTATTGCTACTCTTCTTTTTTGACCACCTGATAATTCAAATGGAGATTTATCCTTAAACAACTCATAATCAAGTCCAACAGCTTCCATTGATAGTTTTACCCTATTTTTTATTTCCTCTTCTTCTAGACCCAAATTAGACGGTCCAAAAGCTATATCTTTTTCTATAGTTTCTTCAAATAGTTGGTATTCAGGATATTGAAACACTACACCAACTCTTTTTCTTATTTCAGTTAAATTTAAATCAGGATCTGTTATTTTAAAATCATTTATATATATATCACCTGATGAAGGCTTAAGTATACCATTTAAGTGTTGTATCAGTGTTGATTTTCCTGAACCTGTATGACCTATAAGTCCAACAAAATCTCTATCTTTTATTTCAAAACTAATATTATCTAAGGCTTTACTACTAAAAGGCATTCCCTCATTATATATATGAGTTAAATTTTTTACTACAATTGACATAATTCCATCACCATCTCATCTACAGTTAATATATCATCTCTTATATCTAATCCTTCTGATTTTAATAGATTAGATAATTCTGTCATACAGGGAACATCTAAACCTATATTCTTTAGAGTATCTATTTTACTAAAGACTTCCTTAGGTGTACCTTCTAGTAACTTTTTGCCTTTTTCCATAACTATAACTCTATCTGCATCAACTGCTTCTTCCATAAAGTGAGTTATATGTAATGTTGTTATATTCTCTTCTTTATTTAGCCTTTTTATAGTTTTCATTACTTCTTTTCTTCCTGATGGATCTAACATAGCTGTAGCTTCATCAAATATAATACATTTTGGTTTCATAGCAATTATACCTGCTATAGCTACTCTTTGCTTTTGTCCACCTGATAATAAGTGAGGTTGTCTATCCCTTAACTCATACATACCTACACTTTTAAGCGATTCCTCAACCCTTTTTCTTATTTCATTAGGTTCTATCCCTAAATTCTCAGGACCAAAAGCAACATCTTCTTCGACTACAGTTGCAACTATTTGGTTATCTGGATTTTGGAATACCATACCTGCTGTTTGTCTTATATCCCATAACTTATCTTCTTCTCTTGTATCCATTTTATTTATAAGTATATTACCTTCAGTAGGGAATAATATAGCATTTAGGTTCTTAGATAGCGTAGATTTTCCAGAACCATTGTGACCTATTATAGCTACAAATTCACCCTCTTTTACTTGTAAATCTAGATTGTCTATAGCTTTAAGCGTATTTTCATCTGTAATATACTCAAATGATACATTATTGACTTCTATTATATTTTTCATCAATTAACTCCTTCTCATAAGTAGTATATTTAGTATTTAAAAATGGTTTACTTAATATTATACCATAACTTAATATATTTTTTTAACTCTGACAGCTAGAATTTAATACATAAATAGTACATATTATAACATTAAAATACAATTTTTATATTTTTTAATAATAAGCAAAGAATAACTATAATAGAAGTTTTATTATTTTATTTTGTATTATTTTAAATAACAATCAAATTATTGCATAAGTAAAAACTATGTTAAGTAATTTGATTGTTATTTAATCATAAAACTTATATATGTTTAAGGTTCTAAAAAATTTAATCTATAAGTTTTAATTAAAATACTTCATTAATTAAAATTATTACGTTATATTATTTAAAAGTACCGTAGATAATAAAAATGTTTTATAATCTAGAATTATTATTAGAACTTATATCTATAAATCTCAAAATATAAATATTTTTAGTTAATTCGTTATACCAGTTAGTTATAATTATTAAAAATACTCAAGTCTAATAAACTATATTTTGATAATTAAAAAACTTTATATAGTAAATTCAATATATTTATCAAAATAACTAACATAACAAATTAGTTAATAATTAGATAAATTAACATAATATAATAAAAAAAGGATTAAGTTATATAACTTAATCCTTTTCTATACTATACTAATTCTATAAAAGCCATTTCAGCAGCGTCGCCTCTTCTTGGTCCTTTTTTGATTATTCTAGTATATCCACCGTTTCTCTCTGCATATTTTGGAGCTATATCAGTGAATAGGTTGTTTACTACAGTCTCATCCATAACGTAAGCTAAAACTTGTCTTCTAGCGTGAAGATCTCCTCTTTTAGCAAGAGTTATCATCTTTTCTGCCATTCTACGAGTTTCTTTTGCTCTAGTTACAGTTGTTTCTATTCTTCCGTTTCTTAGTAAATCAGTTACTAAGTTTCTTAACATAAGGTTTCTGTGAGATGTCTCACGTCCTAATTTACGGTAAGTAGCCATACTATATCCCTCCTTCTTGCCTATTCTTCGCTTGGTTTAAGACCTAGTCCAAGTTCTTCTAACTTTTGGATTACTTCTTCTAAAGATTTCTTCCCTAGATTTCTAACCTTCATCATATCGTCCTCAGATTTATTAGCTAATTCTTCAACTGTGTTTATTCCCGCTCTCTTTAAACAGTTGTAAGATCTAACAGATAAATCTAATTCTTCTATTGTCATTTCTAGAACTTTTTCTTTTTGGTCTTCTTCTTTTTCTACCATTATCTCAACGTTGCTTACATGCTCAGTTAAGTCTATGAATAGATTTAAGTGTTCAACTAGAACTTTAGCTGCTAGAGATATTCCTTCTTGAGGATTTATACTTCCATTAGTCCAAACTTCTAGTATTAATTTATCATAATCTGACTTTTGACCTACTCTAGTATTTTCAACATGGTAGCTTACTTTTTCAACAGGAGTATATATTGAATCTACAGGTAAAACACCTATAGGCATATGCTCTGTCTTATTTTCTTCAGCAGAAACGTATCCTCTACCTTTGTCTACATGTATTTCCATATTAAACTTAGAATTTTCATCTAGCGTAGCTATATGTAAATCTTTGCTTAATACTTCAACGTCAGGAGGACATATTATGTCTGATCCTTTGATAGTGCATGGTCCTTGAGCTTCTATTTTAAGAGTTCTACTACCTTCACCATCTATAGTAGCTGAAAGTTCTTTTAATGCTAATATAATTTCAGTAACATCTTCTTTAACACCTGGTACAGTTGAGAATTCATGAAGAACTCCATCTATTTTTATAGAATTAACTGCAACACCTGGTAAAGATGATAATAATATTCTTCTTAAAGCATTCCCTATAGTTATGCCGTATCCTCTTTCTAGAGGTTCTACAACAAACTTTCCATATCTATAGTCTTCGCTAAGTTCTATTATATCTACTTTTGGTTTTTCTATTTCTATCATGGACAAAACCCTCCCTTAAATTTATTAATCCACTGAGGGTAAACAATTTTTCAAAGATAACTTTAAAAGTTATCTTTAAAATATGCTTATTACTTAGAGTAAAGCTCTATTATTAAGTGTTCTGCTATTTCAAGATCTATATCTTCTCTTGCTGGTAAAGCAACAACTTTAGCAGACATTTCTTCTAAGTTAGTTTCTAACCACTTAGGAGCTACCTTTGTGTTAGCTTCTACTAAAGCTTTGAATTTAGCAGAAGATTTTGATCTTTCTTTAACTGTTATAACATCACCTGGTTTAACTGTCATAGAAGCTATATCAGCTTTATGTCCATTTAATAAGAAGTGACCGTGTCCAACTAATTGTCTAGCTTCTTTTCTAGATGAAGCTAATCCCATTCTGTAAACAACATTGTCTAATCTTCTTTCTAATAAACTTAATAAGTTAACCCCTGTCATACCAGCCATTTTGTCAGCACGCTCGTATAAGTTTTTGAATTGAGTTTCTAATACTCCGTATATTCTCTTAACTTTTTGCTTTTCTCTTAATTGTAAACCATAGCCAGAAACTTTCTTTCTTCCTTGTCCATGTTGTCCTGGAGCATAGTTTCTTGTAACTATAGCACATTTATCAGTATAACATCTTTCACCTTTAAGGAATAATTTCATTCCTTCTCTACGGCATTGTCTGCATGATGCACCTGTGTATCTTGCCATGTCTTTACACCTCCTAATTTTCTCGTTATATAATTACACTCTTCTTCTCTTTGGTGGTCTACATCCATTGTGAGGAATTGGAGTTACGTCTTTTATCATTGTTACTTCAAGTCCAGTTGCTTGTAAAGCTCTTATTGCAGCTTCTCTTCCTGAACCTGGTCCTTTTACGAATACTTCAACAGTTTTTAAGCCGTGTTCCATTGCAGCTTTAGCAGCAGTTTCTGCAGCCATTTGAGAAGCAAATGGAGTAGCTTTTCTTGATCCTTTGAATCCTAATTGTCCTGAAGATGCTGCTGATATAGCATTTCCGTGAACATCAGTTAAAGTTATTATTGTGTTGTTGAAAGTTGATTGTATATGAGCTTGACCACGTTCTATGTTTTTACGCTCTCTTCTTCTTACACGTGTAACTTTCTTTTTTGGTTTAGCCATTGTTTTCCCTCCTATCTAATTATTATTTCTTCTTCTTACGAGATACAGTTTTTCTAGGACCTTTTCTAGTTCTAGCGTTAGTCTTAGTTCTTTGTCCTCTTAGTGGAAGACCTTTAGCATGTCTCATACCTCTGTAACATTTTATATCTCTTAATCTCTTTATATTTAAAGCTATCTCTCTTCTTAAGTCACCTTCAACTAAGAAATCATTGTCTATTATCTTTCTTAATTCGTTAACTTGCTCTTCAGATAAGTCTTTTATTCTTACGTTAGGATCTATCTCAGCTTTAGCTAATATTTCGTTAGCAGTTGCTTTCCCTATACCGTATATATAAGTTAAGCCTATTTCCGCTCTTTTTTCTCTAGGTAAATCTACCCCAGCTATTCTTGCCATATTCGCACCTCCTACACTTAATTTTAGTGTTAAAATCTTAATATCATATCAATCTAAATATAGATTTATCTACGATTAAAATCTACCCTTTGTTAACTTCACAGTATTATATTATACTATAAATTTCAACAAATTACTAGTAATAATTTCTTATCCTTGCTTTTGCTTATGCTTTGGATTTTCACAGATAACCATTACTTTACCTTTTCTTTTTATAACTTTGCACTTTTCGCACATTGGTTTTACTGATGGTCTTACTTTCATTGTTAATCCCTCCTTAGACTAATATTTAAATAGTCTACTTCTTACGCCAAGTAATTCTTCCTCTTGTAAGGTCATATGGAGAAAGTTCAACATTCACCTTATCACCTTCTAGAATTCTTATGAAGTTCATTCTTAGCTTTCCAGATATATGACATAATATTTCATGTCCATTCTCTAGTTTTACTTTGAACATAGCGTTAGGTAGAGCTTCTACAACTGTACCTTCTAATTCTATAACATCTTTTTTGGCCATTAACTAACCAAACCTCCATTTCAATAAGTTAAATCATTGACTTAACTTTGATAGCATATTTCCTATTTATCTAGCAACTATAGACTTGATAATATTATAGGTTCATCATTTGTTATTGCTATCGTATGCTCATAATGAGCTGATTTTTTGCCATCTACAGTGACAATAGTCCAACCGTCAGCTAAAGTCTTAACTTGATAACGACCAGCGTTTATCATAGGTTCTATAGCTAAAACCATTCCTTCTTGAAGTCTTGGTCCTTTTCCAGCTGGGCCATAGTTAGGTATTTGAGGGTCTTCGTGAAGATCAACTCCAACTCCATGACCTACTAAATCTCTAACAACTGAGAAACCATGTTTCTCAACGTGTGCTTGTATTGCGTGTGAGATATCAGATAATCTATATCCTAGTTTAGCAAATTTTATGCCTTCATAGAAGCTTTCCTTTGCTACTTCTATTAATTTCCTATCTTCTTCAGATATTACACCTACTCCGTGAGTCTTCGCAGAGTCTGAATGATATCCTTTATAATAGGCTCCTACATCTAAGCTTACAATGTCACCTTCTTTTAAAATTTTATTTCCTGGTATTCCATGTACTACCTCTTCATTTATAGAAGCACATATAGAACCTGGAAAACCACCATATCCTTTAAAAGATGGTATAGCATTGTATTTTCTTATATTCTCTTCAGCTATTTTATCTAACTCTAAAGTAGATATTCCCGGAATTATAGCTGACTTTAAGATCTCATGAGTTTCAGCAACTATTTTACCTGCTTCCCTCATGATTTCAATTTCTTTTTGTGATTTTATAATAATCATTATTTCTCACATCCTAGAGCATTAACTATGTCTTCAAATACTTTCTCTATAGATTGTTGACCATTTATGTTAGCTATTATACCTTGAGAACTATAATAGTCTACTAATGGTTTTGTTTCATCTAAGTACACTTGTATTCTTTTTGATACAGTCTCTTCATTATCATCTGCTCTTTGGTAAAGTTCTCCTTGGCATACATCACATACGCCATTCTCTTTAGAAGGATTAAACTCAACATGATACGTAGCACCGCAAGATTTACATATTCTTCTTCCTACAGCTCTTCCAACTAATATTTCTTTATCAACTTCGATATTAACTACCTTGTCTAAAGCTATATTAGCTTCTTTTAAAAACGCATCTAAATGTTGTGCTTGAGATACATTTCTTGGGAATCCATCTAACATAAATCCATTTTTACAGTCATCTTGAGTTATTCTGTCTGTAACTAAACCTACAGTTAACTCATCTGGAACTAGTAATCCTTGATCCATATATTCTTTAGCTTTCTTACCAAGATCTGTTCCTTCTTTTATATTCTTTCTGAATATATCTCCTGTTGATATATGAGGTATTTTGTATTTATCTACAATACCAGCTGCTTGTGTACCTTTACCGGCACCAGGAGGTCCAAGTAATATTATTCTCATATTATCATCTCCAATTTATTTTAAGAATCCTTGATAGGTTCTCATAACTAAATTTGATTCTAACTGTCTCTTAAGCTCTAATGCAACTCCAACAACTATTAGTAATGATGTCCCAACTAATGTTATTTGTATCTTCATGAAGAACATAACAATTGCTGATATCATAACTATAACTGATAGGAATAAAGCTCCAGCTAGAGTTAATCTTGATAATATTCTATTTAAATAATCTATAGTAGGTTTTCCTGGTCTTATACCTGGTATAAATCCACCATTATTTTTCATATTATTTGCTATATCTTCAGTATTAAATGATACTGTAGTGTAGAAATAAGAGAAGAATACTATCAACAGAATTTCAAGCGTTCTATATATCCAAACTCCAGGCGCTTGCATAGGGCTTAAATATGTTTGAACAAATTTTTGAGCATCTGCTCCCATGAACATTGCTATAGTTTGAGGGAAAGCTAAAAGTGAACTAGCAAAGATTACCGGAATAACCCCTGATTGATTAACTTTCATTGGTATATGAGAACTTTGTCCTCCATACATTTTTCTTCCAACAACTCTCTTAGCATATTGTACAGGTATTTTTCTAGTAGCTTCTTGTATATATGTAACTGCTGCTATTGTTAAAAGTATTACTACTGCTAACACAACCGCTGCCCATATTTGTACTTTTCCAGATTTTACTAGACTTACAGTTGATATAATATCTTTTGGTATTCCCGAAACAATACCTATGAATATTATAATCGAGCTTCCATTACCTAATCCTTTTTCAGTAATTTTATCTCCTATCCACATTAACAGCATACTTGCTGATACTAATGTTAATATAACTGTAATTATAAAGAATGCACTTTTTGATATTAACGCCCCTTTAACAATACCTAATGTAATAGCTATTGCTTGTATAAACGCTAATACTAGTGCTATATATTTTGTATATTTATTAATCTTTTTCTTACCTTCTTCACCAGACTTTTGAAGTTCTTCCAAACTTTCAAAACCTATAGTTAGAAGTTGTATTATGATAGATGCAGTTATTGCAGGACCTATACCTAAAGCAAATAATGTAAACTGACTGAATGCTCCTCCAGTAAACATATTATATAGGGAAAGAAGACCATTTGAGTCAACCATTCCCTTTATAATATTTGTATTTACTCCAGGAACAGGTATTGTTGCACCTATCCTAAATACTACAATCATCATCAAAGTATATAATATTTTTCTTCTTACATCTTTAAGCTTCCAAGCTTGTTTTATTTGTGACAGCACGTTAACTCACCCCGCCTATAATGGCTAAGAGTTAGCAGATTAGATTAAACTAATTCTGCTTTTCCTCCAGCTTTTTCTATTTTTTCTTGAGCTGAAGCAGTAAACTTAGCAGCTTGAACTGTTATAGCTCTTTCTAAGTTTCCTTCGCCTAAGATCTTAACGCCGTCTTTTTCTATTTTAGATATAGCACCTGTAGATTTTAATAATTCTGCAGTTACTACAGTTCCATTTTCAAATCTGTTTAATAATTCAACATTAACTTCTGTGAATACTTTCTTATTTGGGTTAGAGAAACCTCTCTTAGGAAGTCTTCTAGCAAGTGGCATCTGACCACCTTCGAATCCAACTCTAACTCCACCACCTGAACGAGACCATTGTCCTTTTTGTCCACGTCCTGCAGTTTTACCTTGTCCAGTCGCAGTACCTCTACCTAATCTTCTCTTAGCTTTTACTGCACCTTTAGCAGGTTTTAACTCATGTAACTTCATGGATTGCACCTCCTTATCGTACTTCTGTTATTATTACTCAGCTATTTCAGTTACTTCAACTAAATGCTTAACTTTTGTGATCATCCCTCTTATTTGGGCATTATCTTCTTTAACAACTACTTGTTCTCTTTTTCTTAATCCTAACGCTTCAACGTTCTTTCTTTGGTTAGGAGTAGTTCCTATTGTACTTCTAACTAATTTTATTTGTAATTTAGCCATCTTTCACTACCTCCTTACCCTAGAAGTTCTTCAACTTTTTTTCCTCTAAGTTTAGCTATTTCTTCAACTGTCTTTAGAGAGTTAAGTCCTTCTATTGTAGCATTTACCATGTTTCTTGGGTTGTTAGATCCTAAAGATTTAGCTCTAACGTCTGTTAATCCAGCTAACTCAAGTACGGCTCTAGCAGGTCCACCAGCTATAACCCCTGTACCTTGCTTAGCAGGCATTATTAATATTTTACCAGCACCGAAGTGTCCGTTAACTTCGTGAGGTATTGTTGTACCAACTCTTGGTACGTGTATAAGATTCTTCTTAGCATCTTCTACAGCTTTCTTTATTGCGTCTGGTACTTCCATTGCTTTACCAGTACCAACACCAACGTGTCCGTTTTCATCTCCAACTACTACTAACGCTGCAAATCTGAAGTTTCTACCACCTTTTACAACTTTAGTAACACGTCTAACTTCAACAACTGTCTCTTTTAAGTCAAGTTGTCTTGCATCTATCGGCTTACGACGTAACATGTGCATTTCCCTCCTTTGTTTCTTTTGTTAATTAGAACTTAAGTCCAGCTTCTCTAGCAGCTTCTGCTAAAACTTGAACTCTACCGTGATATAAGTATCCACCTCTGTCAAATACAACTTCAGTGATTCCTTTTTCTATAGCTCTCTTAGCGATCATTTCTCCGACCATTTTAGCTGCTTCTTTGTTTCCACCGTGGTTAACAGCACCTTTTACTTCTGCATCTAAAGAAGACGCAGCTGTAAGAGTAACTCTGTTAGCATCATCTATTATTTGAGCGTATATATTGTTAGAACTTCTGAATACACATAATCTTGGTCTTTGAGTAGTTCCAGTTATCTTTCTTCTAACTCTTTTGTGTCTTTGAAGTCTGTTAGCATTCTTATCAGCTTTCTTTAACATCAGGCCCACTCCTTTCTAGTGTTTAAGTTTGGTATTATTTCTTACCAGTTTTACCTTCTTTACGTCTTACAACTTCACCAGCGTATCTTATACCTTTACCTTTGTATGGCTCTGGCTTTCTCCAGTCTCTTATCTTAGCAGCGTAGTTTCCTACTAATTGCTTATCGATACCTTTTACTATTAACTCAGTTTGGTTAGGAACTTCAACTGTTAATCCTTCTGGATCTTCCATTTCTACTGGATGAGAGAATCCTAAGTTCATAACTAATTTCTTTCCTTGCTTTTGAGCTCTGTATCCAACACCAACTAATTCTAATTTCTTTTCGAAACCATTAGTAACACCTATAACCATATTATCTATTAAAGTTCTAGTTAATCCGTGTAAAGATCTGTGTTGCTTGTTGTTTGTAGGTCTTTCAACAGTTATAGTATTTTCTTCTTGCTTTATGCTTATAGCAGCATCAAATTTCTTAGTTAATGTACCTTTTGGTCCTTTTACTGTAACTAAGTTTCCTTCAGCTATAGTAACTTCAACTCCTGCAGGTACAGTTATTGGTTTAACTCCTATTCTTGACATAGTCGCACCTCCTTACATTGTTCATTTATATTACCAAACGTAGCAGATTACTTCTCCACCAACATTTTCTTTTCTAGCTTGCTTATCAGTTAATATCCCTTTTGAAGTAGATATTATTGATATACCTAATCCGTTTAATACTCTTGGCACTTCATGCTTGTCAGCATAAACTCTCATACCAGGCTTAGATATTCTCTTAAGTCCTGATATAACTCTTTCGCCAGTTTGTCCGTACTTTAATTGTATTCTTATTATTCCTTGCTTTCCATCTTCTATAACATCGTAACCTCTGATGAAACCTTCTTCTAATAATATTCTAGATAATTCTTTCTTCATATTAGAAGCTGGAACATCAACAGTTTCATGCTTAACAACGTTAGCATTTCTTATACGAGTTAGCATATCCGCTATTGGATCTGTCATTGTCATATTGAAACCCTCCTTCCATTTTGGTCAAGCTTCTACCAGCTTGCTTTTCTTACACCAGGTATTTGACCTTTATAAGCTAATTCTCTGAAGCATATACGGCATATACCGAATTTTCTTAAAACCGAATGTGGTCTACCACATATAGTACATCTAGTGTATTCTCTAGTAGCGTACTTTTGCTTTCTTTGTTGCTTTACAACCATCGCTTTTCTAGCCACTGGAATCCCTCCTTCATAATTAACTTAGAAAATGTCCTTTTCTAAGCTTACTTAGAAAACGGCATTCCTAATAATTTTAATAATTCACGTGCTTCTTCGTCAGTCTTTGCAGTCGTAACGAATATTATATCCATCCCTCTTACTTTGTCTACTTTATCGTATTCTATTTCAGGGAATATTAATTGCTCTTTAACACCTAAAGCGTAGTTTCCTCTACCATCGAATGCGTTAGCGTTAACTCCTCTGAAGTCTCTAACTCTTGGTAAAGATACAGAAACTAACTTGTCCATGAAGTAGAACATTTTGTCAGCTCTTAATGTAACTTTCGCTCCTATTGGCATTCCTTCTCTTAATTTGAAGTTAGCAACTGATTTTCTAGCTCTAGTTATAACTGGTTTTTGTCCAGATATTATTTCCATTTCTTCTACAGCTTTTTCTAATCCTTTTGGATTTTCTCTAGCATCGCCTATACCCATGTTTATAACTATCTTGTCTAACTTAGGTATTTCCATAACGTTTTTGTATCCAAATTTCTCCATTAAAGCAGGAGCAACTTCTTTCATGTATTTTTCTTGTAATCTAGAAGCCATTTAAGGTCCCTCCTTTCAAGCTATATTATATTTCTTTTCCGCTCTTAACTGCTATTCTTACTTTTTTTCCATCCTTCATTTCAAATCTAACTCTTGTTCCTTTTCCTGTCTCAGGATCAAGTGGCATTACGTTAGATATGTGTATTGAAGCTTCTTTGTTTACTATTCCACCTTGTGGGTTTATAGCATTTGGCTTTTGGTGCTTAGTTATTACGTTAACTCCTTCAACTACAACTCTGTTAGCTTTAGGCATTACTTTAACAACTGTACCTTTTTTACCTTTATCTTTACCTGCTATAACTACAACAGTATCACCTTTTTTAACACGCATCATGTCCTATTGCACCTCCTTATTATAGTACTTCTGGAGCAAGAGAAACTATTTTCATAAAGTCATTATCTCTTAACTCTCTAGCAACAGGCCCGAATATACGAGTTCCTACTGGAGTTTTGTCGTCTTTTATTATAACAGCTGCGTTTTCATCGAAAGATATATAACTTCCGTCTTTACGTCTTACGCCTTGCTTTGTTCTAACTATAACAGCTTTAACAACTTTACCTTTTTTTACAACTCCACCAGGTGTTGCACTTTTAACAGTAGCAACTATTACGTCGCCTATGTTACCAAATTTTCTTTTACTTCCGCCTAGTACACGTATACATAGTATTTCTTTTGCACCAGAGTTATCAGCAACTCTTAGACGTGTCTCTTGTTGTATCATATCGTAATCCCTCCTTTTCCAAAAAACTACTTAACTTTCTCAACAACTTCAACTAGTCTGAATCTCTTATCTTTTGATAAAGGTCTAGTTTCCATTATCTTTACTCTGTCTCCGATTCTACATACATTTTGTTCATCGTGAGCCTTGAACTTTTTAGTTCTCTTAACTGGCTTATTATATAATGGGTGACGTACGAAATCTTCAACTGCAACAACTATAGTTTTATCCATTTTGTCACTTACAACACGGCCTATTCTAACTTTTCTTCTTCCTCTTTCCATGTTTAAAAGCCTCCTTTCCAAATTAAGCTCTAGTTTCGTTTAACTTTCTTTCAGCAAGGACAGTCTTAACTCTAGCTATATCCTTTTTAACGAATTTTATTCTAGCTGTATTTTCTAATTGACCAGTAGCTAATTGGAATCTTAAGCTAAATAATTCACTTTTGAAGTCATTTAACTTATTCATTAGCTCTTCGCTTGTTAAACTCTTTAATTCTTTAGCTTGCATCCTATTCACCACCCTTTACTTCTAAATCTTCTCTTTTTACAAACTTACATTTAACTGGAAGTTTATGCATTGCAAGTCTCATAGCTTCTCTAGCTTTATCTTCAGAAACACCTGCTAATTCGAACATAACTCTTCCTGGCTTAACTACTGCTACCCAGTATTCTGGAGAACCTTTACCAGCACCCATACGAGTTTCAGCTGGCTTTCTTGTTACAGGCTTATGAGGGAATATTTTTATCCAAACTTTCCCGCCTCTTTTTATTGATCTTGTCATCGCGATTCTGGCAGCTTCTATTTGATTAGAAGTTATCCAAGAAGCTTCCATTGCAACTAATCCGAACTCTCCGTAAGTAACTTTGTTACCTTTTTGAGCCTTACCAGCCATGCTTCCTCTATGAACTCTACGACGTTTTACTCTCTTTGGCATTAACATGAGTATTTCCTCCTTCCTCGAACCTTATTTATTAGTTTCCTTTGTTTTCAGTTCTTTGAGGTCTTGATCCTTGAGGTCTTTGTCCTCTATTGTTTCCTCTATTATCATTACCTCTTCTGTTATTTCTTCTGTTATCTCTTCTATCGTTTCTCTTGTTATCTCTTCTATCGTTTCTTCTTTCTTCTCTTGGGTTTACACCATTCTTAGTTGGTAAAACTTCTCCGTTACATATCCAAACTTTTATACCAGTTTTACCGTAAGTAGTGTTAGCCTCAGCGAAACCATAGTTTATATCAGCTCTTAATGTTTGTAAAGGAACATTTCCTTCGCTGTATCCTTCAGTTCTAGCCATTTCAGCTCCACCTAATCTACCAGAAGCAGATACTTTTATACCTTTAACTCCTGACTTCATAGCTCTTTGTATAGCTTGCTTCATAGCTCTTCTGAATGCAACCCTTCTTTCTATAGCTAACGCTATATTTTCTGCTACTAATTGAGCATCCTTATCAGGGTTTCTTACTTCAACTATGTTAACTATTACAGTTTTCTTAGTCATTTTTTCTAATTCAGCTTTTAATGCGTCTATTCCAGCACCAGCTTTTCCTATAACTACACCTGGCTTAGCAACGTGTAAGTCTAATTTTAATTTGTTAGCTGATCTTTCTATTTCTATCTTAGCAACTCCAGCTGAGTATAATCTTTTCTTTAAGAAATTACGTACATTATGGTCTTCTAATAATAAGTTTCCGAATTCTTTCTTATCAGTTGTGAACCATCTTGAGTCCCAATCTTTTATAACACCGACTCTTAGTCCGTGTGGATTAACCTTTTGACCCATTATTATCCCTCCTATCTATTAATTATTTTCTTTCCTTAAGAACAACCTCTATGTGAGAAGTTCTCTTTCTTATCATTGTTGCTCTACCCATAGCTCTAGGCATGAATCTCTTCATTGTAGGTCCTTGGTTTGCAACTATTGATGCAACATATAATTTATCAGCATCCATTTCATGATTGTTTTCAGCGTTCGCTTTAGCAGACTTTACAACCTTAGCTATTATCTCAGCCGCTCCTCTTGGAGTGAACTTTAATATTGCTAATGCTTCATCAACATTTTTTCCTCTAACAAGGTCACAGATTTGTCCTGCTTTTCTTGGTGATACACGTACATATTTAGCAGTAGCTTTTGCTTCCATTTGCTATTCCTCCTTCCTTAGTCAGAAATTTATTATTTTCTCTTATTAGATTTTTCGTCGTCCTTGTGTCCTTTGAAAGTTCTTGTAGGAACGAATTCACCTAATTTATGTCCAACCATGTCTTCTGTTATAAATACAGGAACATGTCTTCTTCCATCATGAACAGCTATAGTATGTTCTACCATTTGTGGGAATATAGTTGAAGATCTTGACCAAGTCTTTATAACTTCTTTATTTCCGTTAGCGTTCATTTCTTCTATTTTCTTTAAAAGTCTTGCGTGGACAAAAGGTCCTTTTTTAGTTGATCTTGACATTTAATTTCCTCCTTTCCGGGCAAAAAGTAAATCTATTACTTAGTTCTTCTTGATACTATTAACTTATCAGAAGCTTTGTTTTTCTTTCTAGTTTTGTATCCAAGAGCTGGTTTACCCCATGGAGTAACTGGTGAAGGTCTACCTATTGAAGTTCTACCTTCCCCACCACCGTGTGGATGGTCACAAGGGTTCATTACAGATCCTCTAACAGTAGGTCTTATACCCATATGTCTCTTTCTACCAGCTTTACCTATAACAACGTTACCGTGTTCTATGTTACCAACTTGTCCTATAGTAGCTTTACAATCTATAGAAACGAATCTCATTTCTCCTGATGGTAATCTTAATAAAGCTTTCTTTCCTTCTTTAGCCATTAATTGAGCAGAAACCCCAGCAGATCTTACTAATTGAGCTCCTTTTCCTGGCTTTAATTCTATATTGTGTATTACTGTACCAACTGGCATATCTTTTAACGCCATAGCATTTCCTGGCTTTATGTCAGCTGTTGGTCCTGATAATACTGTAGTTCCAACTTCTAATCCAACTGGAGCTAATATATAAGCTTTTTCACCATCTGCATAGTGTAATAAAGCTATGTTAGCAGTTCTGTTTGGATCGTATTCTATAGTTGCAACCTTTGCAGGTATTCCATCTTTATTTCTCTTGAAATCTATTATTCTGTATTTTCTTCTGTTTCCTCCACCTCTGTGACGAACAGTTATTTTACCTTGTGCATTTCTACCAGAGTTTTTCTTTAAAGAAACTAAAAGAGATTTTTCTGGTTGATTACAAGTTATTTCATCAGAAACTAAAACTGTCATTTGTCTTAAGGCAGGAGAAGTTGGTTTAAACTTTTTTATAGCCATCTGTTTTCCCTCCTTCGTTTGTTAGGGGTTAATTACATTCCTTGGAAGAATTCTATTTCTTTGCTATCAGCAGTTAATTTAACTACTGCTTTCTTAAAGCTTGCAGTTCTTCCTTCATGTCTACCCATTCTTTTAACTTTTCCATCGTAGTTTAATGTATTAACTTTTTCTACATTTACTCCGAATATAGCTTCTACAGCTTTCTTTATTTCAGTCTTGTTTGCATCTTTAGCAACAACGAAAGTATATTTCTTGTTAGCCATTTCCATCATACTTTGCTCAGTTACAACTGGCTTTTTTATTATATCATGTGGATTAGTCATTATGCGTACACCTCCTCCACTTTTTTAACAGCGTCTGTTGTTATTATGAATGAATCATACTTTAATATATCGTAAACATTTATAGTGTTAACTGTAGCAGTTGCAACACCTTCTATGTTTTTAGCTGATTTTATTACGTTTTCGTTATTTTCAGCAGTTACTACTAAAGCTTTCTTAGCAGCATTTACGTTCTTTAATATTTGAACGAATTCTTTAGTCTTAGGAGCTTCCATGTTTAAAGCATCTAATACTATCATTTCTCCGTTTTGTACTTTAGAAGTTAAAGCGCTCTTCATAGCTAATCTTCTAACTTTCTTTGGTAATGTGTAGTTGTAGCTTCTTGGCTTTGGTGCGAAAGCAACTCCTCCACCTACCCATTGTACTGCTCTTATAGAACCTTGTCTAGCTCTACCAGTTCCTTTTTGTTTCCAAGGCTTTCTTCCGCCACCTCTAACTTCTGCTCTAGTCTTAGCAGATTGAGTACCTTGTCTCTTGTTTGCTAATTGATTTTTAACAACTTCATATAAAACATGTTCATTAACTTCTACGTTGAATATAGAATCTACTAATTCTATTTCTCCAACATTTTGTCCATTAATATTTAATACATTTAATTTTGGCATTGTGCTTCCTCCTTTCTTAGGTTAGTCATTATTTAGAAGACTTAACAGCTTCCTTTATAGTTACCATTGAACCTTTAGGTCCTGGTATAGCACCTTTAACTAATATAAGGTTCTTATCAGCATCTACTCTAACAACCTCTAAGTTTTGAACAGTAACTTTAACGCTACCCATGTGTCCTGCTAGTTTTTTGTTTTTGAAAACTCTACCTGGGAAAGAACATGCTCCCATTGAACCTGGTCTTCTGTGGTATCTAGAACCGTGAGATTCAGGCCCTCTAGATTGTCCATGTCTCTTTATTGGACCTTGGAATCCCTTACCTTTACTTGTTCCAGTAACATCTATTTTTTCTCCTGCAGCGAATAAGTCAGCTTTTATTTCTTGTCCAACTGTGAATTCTTCTACAGCGTCTACTCTAAACTCTTTTAAGTGTTTCTTTAAAACATTAGCAGCAGCTAAATGTCCTTTTTGTGGTTTGTTTAAAGATTTTTCTTTAGCATCTTCAAAACCTACTTGTATTGCGTTGTATCCGTCTTTCTCAACTGTTTTAACTTGAGTTACAACGTTTGGTCCTGCCTCAACAACTGTTACAGGTACTACTATACCTTCTTCAGTGAATATTTGAGTCATACCTAATTTTTTTCCTAATATTCCTTTCATATTAGCACCTCCTATAATCTTACAGCGGATTATAATTCTATAATCATACTAAGAGAATTTCCTTATAGGATAATAATCTTAGGTTGCTATTATAACTTTATTTCTATATCAACACCAGCTGGTAAATCTAATCTCATTAATGAGTCAACAGTCTTAGGTGTTGGGTTAGCTATGTCTATTAATCTCTTATGAGTTCTTATTTCGAACTGCTCTCTAGAGTCTTTGTACTTGTGTACAGCTCTTAATATAGTTACTATTTGCTTTTCTGTTGGTAGTGGCACAGGTCCTGAAACTTGTGATCCAGCTTTCTTAGCAGTTTCAACTATTTTAGCAGCTGAAAAATCTAATAATTTGTGATCATATGATTTTAATCTTATT
This sequence comes from uncultured Romboutsia sp., assembly GCF_958366745.1. Taxonomy (NCBI): domain Bacteria; kingdom Bacillati; phylum Bacillota; class Clostridia; order Peptostreptococcales; family Peptostreptococcaceae; genus Romboutsia; species uncultured Romboutsia sp. The sequence goes on along the minus strand of NZ_CATXCO010000019.1, from coordinate 458 downwards.
CTTATTTTTTCATTTTGAGCCATTTTAATTTCCCTCCTTTATCGCACGTTTAATCTTTAAGTTACGCGCGACTTATGCCGATACACTGCTCCGGGTGTGTTGCATTTTTAAAAATCGACAATAGGTCGCTACTAACTAAGATTTAGTTTATTTTTCGTATCTCTCAAGCACACTATTATATTTTACATTATTTTTTTATTTTTTTCAAGTTTTTTTTAAAATTTCACAAATTTTATTTATTATGTAAAACCTGGTTTAAACTTGATTTATTTCCTCTAACAAAGCACTCACTTAGTATATAAAATTTATAGCATTTTGTCAATGAAATATAACTAGTATATTATTACTATTTATGAATTTTCTTCATTTAAATAAAAAAGAGAGGGATACCCCTCTCTTTTTATCTATTAATTAATCCACTAAAGAAGATTATTCAACTATAGAAGCAACAACTCCTG